>NZ_JBHMIM010000003.1:0-197253 GCF_048060115.1 Micromonospora sp. LOL_023 | reverse complement strand
CCCCCAGCCGAAGAACCCCCAGCCGAAGAACCCCCAGCCGAAGAACCCCCAGCCGAAGAACCCCCAGCCGAGAAGGAACAGGAGCAGCCGGCACCGGCCAGCCCTGAGGCACCGGCCAAACCCGAGGTCGAAGACACCGAAAGTGCGGCACCGATTCGGGGAGTCACCGGCCGGACGCCGGATCCGACCGAATCGGCCACCCCTGTCGAGGAAGAGGAGCCCGAGCCGAGCCCAACCGCCGGCGCTGGTGGCCTGAACGCCCCGGCAACCGACAACCTCGCTGTCGACGAGGCCATCGACGACGCCGACAGCGCGGAAGAGCTCGCCGACCGACTGGCACTCACCGGCACGAATACCATCAATGTCATCGTCGGCGGTATGGTGCTCGTCTTTGCTGGCGTCGGGCTGGTCTACCTAACTCAACGTCGCCGCGATCCGTACCGGCGACGCTGACCGACGGTGCTCCGCAGCCTCGTCACCGACGACGTACAGGCGCCGTCGCAGATCTACCGGCGCGGTTGCACCTTGGGCAAGGCCGCGACTTGACGGTGCTGGGCGTGCCGCCCGGCACCGTCAAGTCGCGCTCGGTATCGAGGGAGTCTCGATGCCGGAGCACGAGCCGTACCCCGTTCGCCGGGTCGATGGCGACAGTCGGGTTGGCGCGCGAGCGCGTTCTGAAGGTCGGGGAGCAGGTCGGCGACGCTGCCGAAGTCCAACTCACCGGCCAGGGAGTCATCCCGTGTCAAAGATCCCCACCGACACGACGATGCCCCCGCCCGACCCGGGCGGGGGCATGCACGAGTAAAAACCCGCTTCGCACAATGGTGCGGTCGGTGGAGCCAAGGGGACTCGAACCCCTAACCCCTGCCTTGCAAAGGCAGTGCTCTGCCAGTTGAGCTATGGCCCCGGATGGTCCCCGCCGAAACGGTGACGACCGCCGGCCGGGGACAGGAGAAGATCAGCGAAGATCAGGAGCGGTGGTCGCCTCGTGCCACAGGGCACGCTCGTCGCTGGTCTCCTTGACCTTCTTCGCGACCAAGGCGGCCACACCGATGACCGCAGCGATGATCAGGAGCTTTTTGACCATGGGGTGTATCCCCTTACGCTCGACTGTCGTGGAGTGGGGCTAGCTGGAATCGAACCAGCGACCTCAGAGTTATCAGCTCTGCGCTCTAACCGACTGAGCTATAGCCCCGTACGCGACGAGCTAGGTTACCGTACCGATGACTTGGACCCAAACTCGGGCCGGGCACCACCGGCGCCTGGCAGGTGGCCTGCCGGACATCGGGAGACTACCGGATCGCGAACGGCCGGGACCATCGGGTATCGACGTGCCCGGCCGCCCGCGTCGTGCGGTCGTGGTCGGTCAGTCCCGCTCCGCCAGGGTCAACTCGAGTCCGCCGACGAGGTCGGCGCAGACGTTGTAGATGAACGCGCTGAGCGTCGCGAGCGCCGTGTAGAGAACCACGTTCACCAGGCCGAACAGCGCCGCCGTGCCGATCACGCCCTGCGCGGTGATCCGGAACGACGGACCCTCGCCGGTGCCGGTGCCGATCAGGTCACCGAGGCTGGCGTTCACGCTCTGGAACACACCCATCGCGTCCAGAGCCAGGTAGAGCACAGACGTCGCGACGATCACCACGATGAACAGCACGAGAGAGACCGCGAACGAGAACTTCATCACCGACCACGGGTCGATCCGCTTCAGGTTGAGGCGGGCCCGGCGTGGGCCGCGCGAAGCCGCGGAGCTCACCCCGGGGCGGGCGGTACGGGCACCATCGCCGCCTACCCGAGCGGCGCCTACCGCCGCGGCCCCGGCTCCGGTGGCACCGATCGTGCGCACGCTCGGCGAGCCGAGCCCGCTACGGCTGCCGGGCGCCGGGGCGCCGGCCTTGGTAGCACCTCCGATGGTGCCGATCTGCTGGGTCGTCGCGGCACCGGGGCGGACGCTGGTGCCGCTGGCCGCGGTGGCGCCGAGCGCGCCACCGGTGAACCCGCTGCCGGAGTTGGTTGGTGGTGCGGACGAGACAGGAGGTGCCGACGTCACAGGCGTGGACGACCTTCCGGACGGGGCGGCGCCGCCGCCGAGCTGAGTAGCGCCACTGGTAGCGCGGTCGCCGGTGCCGCCGGCTCGGCCCGAACCGGCGGCGGCATCGCCGTCTGCGTCGTCGGTAGGTCGATCGGGCGGCGGCGGCATCCCCGGTGCTCGGGTGAATTTCGGCGACGGCGAGTCGGCCGGGACGGTAGCCCGGCCGACAGCTGCCCGGCCGGTGGCCGTTGCGGGGCCCCCGGTGGTGGACTCCTCGTCGACCGGCCCCGCCGCGGCCCCCGTGGCCCCCGACTTCGCCTGGGTCTCCGTCATCAACTAGTCCTGTTCGTCAGGCTCGTCGGCATTGCGAGCAATGGCCACGATGGTTACGCCGTCTGGGAGGTCCATGAGCTTGACCCCCATTGTGTTCCGATCCCGGGTACGTCGTACAGGCTTCACCGGAGTCCGGATCACGCCACCGTTGCTGGTGATCGCGAAGAGTTCGTCGTCCGGGCTGATCACGGCGGCCCCGACCAGACCACCACGACGTTCAGTGATCTTGGCAGTCAGCACGCCCTTACCTCCCCGGCCCTGCACCGGGTACTCCTCGATGGGTGTCCGCTTCGCGTACCCCCCGTTGGTGGCCACCAAAACATCGACGTCCATACCTTCGCGGACGACCTCCATGGCCAGCAACTCGTCGTCGTCGGTGAACCGCATGCCGATCACACCGGAGGTGGCGCGGCCCATCGGTCGCAGCGCGTCGTCAGTGGCGTTGAATCGGATCGCCTGGGCGTTCTTCGAGACCAGCAGCAGGTCGTCGGTGGCCGAGGCGAGCGCGGCACCGACCAGTTCATCGGTGTCCCGCAGGTTGATGCCGATGATCCCCCCGGACCGGTTGGAGTCGAACTCCTCCAGCTTGGTCTTCTTGACCAGCCCGTTACGGGTGGCGAGTACCAGGTAGGGGGCCACCTGGTAGTTCGGGATCCGGATGACCTGGGCGATGTGCTCATCCGGCTGGAAGGCCAGCAGGTTGGCGACGTGCTGCCCACGAGCGGTACGCGACGCCTCCGGCAGCTCGTACGCCTTTGCCCGGTAGACCCGGCCCTTGTTGGTGAAGAACAGCATCCAGTCATGGGTCGAGGCGACGAAGAAGTGGCTGACGATGTCGTCCTGGCGCAGCGTGGCACCGCTGACACCCTTGCCGCCCCGGCGCTGGGAACGGTAGAGGTCGACCTTGGTCCGCTTGGCGTAACCCGTTCGGGTGATGGTGACCACCACGTCCTCGCGGGCGATCAGGTCCTCCATCGAGACCTCACCGTCGAACGGCACGATCTTCGTCCGCCGCTCGTCGCCCCACTTGGCGACGATTTCGCCGAGTTCCTCGGAGACGATCTTCCGCTGCCGTTCCGGCTTGGCCAGGATGTCCTTGAGATCGGTGATCTCAATCTCGATCTTGACGAGCTCGTCGATGATCTTCTGGCGCTCCAGGGCGGCGAGCCGCCGCAGCTGCATGTCCAGGATCGCGGTGGCCTGGATCTCGTCGACGTCCAGCAGTTGCATCAGGCCCTGACGGGAATCCTCGACCGTCGGCGACCGCCGGATCAGGGCGATCACCTCGTCGAGCATGTCGAGCGCCTTGACCAGACCGCGCAGGATGTGCGCCCGCTCCTCGGCCTTGCGCAACCGGTACGCCGTCCGCCGCCGGATGACGTCGATCTGGTGCTCGACGTAGTAGCGGATGAACTGCGCCAGGTTCAGCGTGCGCGGCACCCCGTCGACCAGCGCCAGCATGTTGGCGCCGAACGTCTCCTGCAGCTGGGTGTGCTTGTAGAGGTTGTTGAGCACCACCTTGGCGACGGCGTCGCGTTTGAGGACCAGGACCAGCCGCATCCCCGTACGCCCGGAGGATTCATCCCGGATGTCGGCGATCCCGCCGATTTTGCCTTCCTTGATCAGTTCGGCGACCCGCTCGGCGAGGTTGTCCGGATTGACCTGGTACGGCAGCTCGGTGACGACCAGCGCGGTCCGGTTCTTCTTGTCCTCCTCGACCTCGACCACCGCCCGCATCCTGATGGACCCGCGGCCGGTGCGGTACGCGTCCTGGATCGGGGTGGTGCCGACGATCAGGCCGGCGGTGGGGAAGTCCGGGCCCTTGACGATCTCCAGCAGCGCTTCGAGCGTGGTGGGCTCGTCGATCTCCGGGTTCTCCAGGCACCACTGCACCGCGGCGGCGATCTCCCGCAGGTTGTGCGGCGGGATCTTGGTCGCCATGCCGACCGCGATGCCCTCGGAGCCGTTGATCAGCAGGTTGGGGACCCGGGCCGGCAGGATCACCGGCTCCTTTGCCCGCCCGTCGTAGTTGTCCTGGAAGTCGACGGTGTCCTCGTCGATGTCCCGCAGCATCTCCATCGCCAGCGGGTCGAGCTTGCACTCGGTGTTGTGGCTGACGAATCCGTCAGTGACGAAGGAATGGTCGTCGGTGTCCACCCGAAGGCTGTAGACCGGCTGCACGCCCGCGTCGGCGACCTCGGCGACCTCGGCGTAGTAGAAGCGGCCGTCGACCAGCGGCTCGACGACGTCGCGCACCTCGCGTTCAGTGATCCGGGCGAGAATCTCGGACCGGTCACGCTCCCATCGTTCGATCCGGTCGACGTTGTGCCGGCGCAGCCAGTCACGCTCCGTCCAGCGGGTTGCGCCGTGCTCCCGGATGAAGTCCCCGACGAACGGCACGAAGTCGCCGGCGAGAACCCTGCTGGTCGCCGGCACCTGGGCCAGCTCGGACTCCAGTTTGGCCTGCTTGCGCCCGAGGAAACCGACGTGGGCGGCGAAGATCCCGGCGTCGCGGCGGTTGGTCACGACCACCTTGATCTCGCCGTCGTCGTACCGGCACTGCTTGCTGATCACGCCGAACTCCAGCAGGAGCTGCTGCACCTCACGGGCCAGCCGGTCACTGCGGGTGGAGTACGAGATTTGGATTGTGTTGCGGGGCAGCAGCGAGGAGGAGCCATCGCCCTCGAAGAGCGCCTGGAGGAAGGCACGCTTGACAGCCGCCGGCCCCTGCCAGACGAACTCGGGTACGCACTTGGCGGCGCTGCGCGCACCGACCAGCTCGCCCAGTGCGGTGCTAGCCAACTGCTTGATGCTGGCCCGAACTCGGTACAGCGTGTTGCCAGAGGGCGTCGACTCCTCGTTGAACCAGCGCTTACCCCCGATAGCGAGATCGAACGCCGCGATCACCCGAGTGAAGAAGCTGCGATCGACGTTGGCGAACTCAACCCACTCGTCGGAAATCCAGCCCTCACTCACCAGCGCACCCGCAAGGACGGCTGCCTCGACGTGCTCCAGCATCGGGTAGCCGATCTCGTCCGGCACCGAGCGCTGGATGACCACCCGGTCGCCGGGGGAGATCTCGGCGAGTAGCTTCCAGAGCAGGGTCGGCACGCCGGCCACGTTCACCAGGCAGAGCACCGGGTGGTTGTGGGTGCCGGTCAGCTCGTACCCCTCGCGGGTGCGCAGCCGTAGGGTCGGGTGCTCGCCGGAGTGGAAGTACTTGGAGGCGCGGACCAGATCGCCGTTGCGGTCGCGGACCTTGAGGTCGACATCGGTCTCGCTGCTCGATGCGGCGTCCGGCACGACCTGCTCGATCCGGACCGAGCCTTCAGAGGTGCGGATTCGGACATTACCGGACAGACAGTAGCGCATGGCTGCTGCCGGGTCGTTGCCCGGTGAGCCGAAGTTGCCGTTGCCGTCGACCAGCGGGTAACGCAGCGACCAGGGCTGCGCCATCCGGACCAGGGCGTCGTAGATCGCCGAGTCGCCGTGCGGGTGGAACTGACCCATCACGTCGCCGACGACCCGGGAGCACTTCACGTAGCCCCGGTCCGGCCGGTAGCCGGAGTCGAACATCGCGTAGAGGATCTTGCGATGTACGGGTTTGAGTCCGTCCCGTACGTCTGGCAGCGCCCGACCGACGATCACGCTCATCGCGTAGTCGAGGTAGGAGCGCTGCATCTCGACTTCCAGCCCGACCGGCTCGATGCGGTCGTGGCCGGCGACTGCCGCCGCTGCGGCGGTTACGGCCGCTGCGGCGGCGGCCGCGCTGTCCGACTCGCTGTCGAAGGACTCGGGAGTATCCGTCACTGTTTACCCTTATCAGACTTATTATCGTCAAACCGCTGTGGACAACGGCGGTGGAATCTCGCGAAGCTGTGGACAACTCGATCGGGCCGCTCCCGGTCTCGGGGTGCGCCCCGATCTGGAGTCGCTAGATGTCCAGGAACCGGACGTCCTTGGCGTTGCGTTGGATGAACGACCGCCGTGCCTCCACGTTCTCCCCCATCAAGACGCTGAACAACTCGTCGGCGGTTGCGGCGTCGTCCAAGGTCACCTGACGCAGCGTACGCGTTGCCGGATCCATCGTGGTGTCCCACAACTCGGGGTAGTTCATCTCGCCGAGGCCCTTGAACCGCTGGATGTCGTCCGGCTTGGCGTTCGGCTTCTTCTGCTGGCGCAGCGCGATCAGTCCGTCGCGCTCCCGGTCGGAGTACGCGTACTGTGCGTCGTCGCCCTTCCGGTTCCACTTGATCTTGTACAGCGGCGGGGCGGCCAGGTAGACGTGACCGAGCTCGACCAGCGGCCGCATGAACCGGAACAGCAGGGTGAGCAGCAGCGTCTGGATGTGCTGGCCGTCGACGTCGGCATCCGCCATCAACACGATCTTGTGGTACCGCAGCTTCTCGATGTCGAAGTCGTCGTGGATGCCGGTGCCGAGCGCCGTGATCAGCGCCTGGACCTCGTTGTTCTTCAGCACCCGGTCGATGCGGGCCTTCTCGACGTTGAGGATCTTGCCACGGATCGGCAGGATCGCCTGGGTACGCGGATCCCGTCCCTGCTTGGCGGAACCGCCCGCCGAGTCGCCCTCGACGATGAAGACCTCCGACTCACGCGGGTCGGTCGACTGGCAGTCGGCCAGCTTGCCCGGCATCGAACCGGACTCCAGCAGCGACTTGCGTCGGGCCAGCTTGCGGGCCTGCTGGGCGGCAATCCGGGCCCGGGCCGCCTGGGTGGCCTTCGTGATGATCATCTTGCCCTCGGCCGGGTTGCGGTCCAGCCAGTCGACCAGCCATTCGTTGCACACCCGCTGCACGAAGCTCTTCACCGGCGTGTTGCCCAGCTTGGTCTTGGTCTGCCCCTCGAACTGCGGGTTGGCCAGCTTCACCGAGATGATCGCGGCCAGCCCTTCCCGGATGTCCTCGCCGGAGAGCTTCTCGTCCCCCTTGAGCAGCTTCTTGTCGAAGGCGTACTTGTTGACCACCCCGGTGAGGGCGGACCGGAAGCCCTCCTCGTGGGTGCCACCCTCGTGGGTGTTGATCGTGTTCGCGAAGGTGTAGACCGACTCGCCGTACGACTCGTTCCACTGCATGGCGATCTCGACCGACATGCCTTCCTCCTCCGCGCCGAACTCGACCACGCTCTTGTGGATCGGGTTCTTGGAGTTGTTCAGGTGCCGGACGAAGTCCGCGATGCCGCCTTTGTAGCAGAAAGTAACCTCGCGGTGCTTTCCGTTGTCCTCGGTGACCCGCTCGTCGCGCAGTTGGATCGTCAACCCACGGTTGAGGAACGCCATCTCCTGCAGCCGGCGGTAGATCGTCTCGAAGGCCCACTCGGTGGTCTCGAAGATCGTCGGGTCCGGCCAGAAGGAGACCGCGGAACCGGTCAGGTTGGTCGGCTCGCCCTTGTCCAGCGGGCCCGGCTTGGAATTGGTGTACCGCTGCCGCCAGAAGTAGCCGTCCTTCTGAATCTCCACCTCCATCTTCACGGAGAGGGCGTTCACCACGGAGACACCGACCCCGTGCAGACCACCGGAGACCGCGTACGCCTTGCCGTCGAACTTGCCGCCGGCGTGCAGCACGGTGAGCGCGATCTCGACACCCGGCTTCTTCAACTTCGGGTGCAGGTCGACCGGGAAACCACGGCCGTTGTCGGTGACCCGCACGCCACCGTCGTGCAGCAGCACCACCTCGATGGTGTCGCAGTGGCCGGCCAGCGCCTCGTCGACCGCGTTGTCCACGACCTCCCAGACCAGGTGGTGCAGGCCACGCTCACCAGTCGAGCCGATGTACATGCCCGGCCGCTTGCGGACCGCTTCCAGGCCCTCAAGCACGGTGATCGACTCGGAGCCGTACTCCTGCTTGTTCTGCGCTGACACGCTCAGCCACTTTCTCGCGCGCCTGGCCACGACGGGCGCAGGGCGCGGGGTTCGGCGGGGATGTCCGGCGGCGCGCGGGCGCGGATCGCACACCACGGCCGACGACCCGACCTCCACGGGGTGGATCGCCTACGGGTGGCGAAACGCACCGAACGCCGCAGGGGCACCCGCGGGTCACGAACGGCTGGGCCCCGCCCGATCCGACGGTCTCGACCGCCGGAGATCACCTTGCCGGTGATCATGCCCAGTGGTCCGGATCGTCGCTCCGCGCGGGTCTCCCTCGTCTCTGTCTACGATCCTACTGTGCCGAGCCGAGATAACAGGGACGCGGCACCCCCGTAAAGCGGCTGAGAGGTTCGTAGCCGGCCGTACCCCACCCACCGCGACCACCCCCACACGCCCGCGGTCCACCTCCCGCGGCGAATGTGGCGCCAAGACGAACCCCGCACCTTGAGATCAGGTACCGGACCGGGTGCCGCTACAGTGCCGCTACCGCTCAGGCGCGCCCGGGCGGCTGCACCGCCGTGCAGTCGCATCGGAGCGCCATCAGCTGGAGAAGGGTGACGCTTGCGATGGGCCTGGACAACGTCGCGGTGCAGTGGCCACGGGTCGGCGAATTCTACGAACCGGTGGCGCCGGCGGAGTTCGTCGACTTCGGCGACCTGGCGGAGCAGGCCGACGTCGCGGCCCCAACCGCCGCGCTCGCCGGCTACGTCGCCAAGACAGGCAGCGTACGGGCGACCGCGTACACCGAACTCGTCGATCTTCTGCTAGGTCTCACCGGGGTGCTGTACGCGACCGAAGCGGCGGCCGAGGACGAGGATCCGGTCATCGACCCGGACGGCTGCGCCTGGATCGCCGGCGGCCTGGAACGCTTCGTCGAAGGCCACGAGCGCTACGGCGACACCGTCACCTTCGACACGGTCGGTGCCGTGCTGCGCGACACCCTCGCCGACGCCCGGCTGGCCGAGCAGCAGCTGCGCTGGCTGGAGACCCGGCTCGGCGCGCTACGCGACGACGCCGGCGACGCGCCGCAGTGGAGCTTCCCGAAGTCGGAGCTCGCCGTGCTGTCGCACTTCTACCGCCGCTGCGCAGACCGAGGATTCGCCGTCTACGCCGACGCCGAGACCTGATCGCCGGCCCGGGTCCACGACTGGCGTCAGCCGTACGCGCTCCCGCTTCCCGGCGTCAGCCGTACGTGTCCCGTGGTCCCCGGCCGCGGACCCGCCGGGGACCCTTCGACCATGACGGGGCCGACGGACCGTGGATGTGCAACTTGCGCACCACGTTGTGGCCGACCTCCTTCGCGATCCGATGCAGCAACGATCGGGCGAGCATGCGCAGTTGGGTCGCCCACGCAGTCGACTCCGCCTCCACCGTCAGCTCGCCGTCCTCCAGCTTGACCGGCCGGCTGTGTTTGGCGATCTCCGGGCCGACCACCTTCTCCCAGGCGCCGAAGACCGTGGCCTCGGCCGCCGGCTGCTGCCAGCCGCGCGACTTCACCAGCCGGGCCAGCACGTCGCCGAACAACTGCGGATCGCGGGGATCCGGCCCGGGTCCGGAATAGCCGCGCGGCCGTCGCCCGCCGTCGCCACCACCGTCACGACCGCTGCCGGTACGCCGGGACCGGTTCGCCTCCCGACGGGCCCGGGCCGCGTCGAGTACTGCCCGGGCCAGCTGCGGACCGGTCGACGGCGGCGGCAGGATCGGTGGCTCGGAACTCGGCGGTCCCGGTTGCGGCTCAGCCGGCATGGCGTATCTCCCCTGGAGTCACCTCGAAGCGTGCCCCGCGCAACGCTACCGGTACGTCGTCGGCGACCGCACAGGTCACCAGCAGTTGGCTGGCTCCCGCCACCAGTTCGGCCAGCCGTTGCCGACGGCCGCTGTCGAGCTCGGCGAAGACGTCGTCGAGCACCAGGACCGGCTCGATCCCCTCGGCGCGCAACAGGTCGTACGCGGCCAACCGCAGCGCCAGTGCACAGGACCAGGACTCACCGTGGCTCGCGTACCCCTTGACCGGAAGGCTGCCGATGCTCAGGTGCAGGTCGTCGCGGTGCGGACCGACCAGCGTCACCCCCCGGTCGACCTCGCTGCGCCGTGCCTCGCGCAGCGCCGCCAGCAGCGCCGACTCCAGCTCCGCCCGGTCCGTTGCCGCCGGCTCGGGCAGTTCGATGGCGCAGCGGTAGCCGATCGCGGCCGCGCTCGCCCCGGCGGCCACCGCGCCGTACGCCTTGGCCACGTGCGGCGCGAGCGCGTCGACGAGCTCCAGCCGGCCGGCGAGCAGTTCGGCCCCGTGCCTGGCCAGGTGGGTGTCCCACACGTCCAGGGTGCTCAGGTCGCCGCCCCGGGTACCGCCGGTCTTGCGGGCCAGGTACGCGCTGCGCAGCAGGGCGTTGCGTTGCTTGACCACCCGGTCGTAGTCGGCCCGCACCCCGGCGAACCGGGGCAGCCGGGTGACCAGCAGTTCGTCGAGGTAGCGGCGACGCTCGGCCGGATCCCCGCGGACGATCTCCAGGTCTTCGGGGGCGAAGAGCACCAGCCGCAGCGCGCCGAGCACGTCACGGGCCCGGCGAGCCGGTGACCGGCCCAGCCGGGCCCGGTTGGCCCGCCCCGGCACGATCTCCAGCTCGACCAGCAGCTCCCGCTCGTCGTGCATGATCAGGCACCGGATGACCGCCGAATCGGCACCGACCCGCACCAGCGGCGCGTCGGTGGCGACCCGGTGGCTGCCCAGCGTCGACAGGTAGCCGAGCGCCTCGACGAGGTTGGTCTTACCGACCCCGTTGGCGCCCATCAGGACGCTGCCGCCGGGGTCGAACGTGAGGTCGACCCGCTCGTACGAGCGGAAGTTGATCAGTTCGAGCTGGCGGACGTACACGGACGTCAGGGACTGGACTGCACGGCGTGCCCGCCGAACTGGTTGCGCAGCGCGGCGACCGCCTTCATCGCCGGAGAGTCGTCCTGCCGGGAGCTGAACCGGGCGAACAGCGAGGCTGCGATCACGTTCATCGGCACGCCGAGATTGATCGCCTCCTCGACCGTCCACCGGCCCTCACCGGTGTCGTCGGCGTAGCCGCGCAGCGCGGCCAGCTGCGGGTCCTCGTCGAGCGCGGCGTCCAACAGGTCGAGCAGCCAGGAACGAACCACGGTGCCGTCCCGCCAGGACTTGATCACCCCGGGGACGTCGGTGATCAGATCTGCCGCCGCCATCAGCTCGTAGCCTTCGGCGTAGGCGTGCATCAGGGCATACTCCACGCCGTTGTGCACCATCTTGGCGTAGTGCCCGGCACCGACCGGGCCGGCGTGCACGAAGCCGTGCTCGCCCGGGGGCTTCAGCGCCTCGAAGATCGGCATCATCCGGGCCACGTGGTCGGCGTCCCCGCCGACCATCAGTCCGTAGCCGGCCTGCCGGCCCCACACGCCGCCGGACACCCCGACGTCGAGGTAACCGATCCCGTGCTCGGCCAGCTTGGCCGCGCGGGGCGCGTCGTCGGTGAATCGCGAGTTGCCACCGTCGATCACCAGATCTCCCGGGTCGAGCAGGCCGGACAGCTCGTCGACGACCGACGAGGTCACCGACAGCGGCACCATCGTCCAGAGCGCGCGGGGGGCCGTGAGCCGGTCGACCAGCTCGGCGAGGCTCGCGACGTCGCTCACCGCCGGGTCGCGGTCATAGCCGTACGCCTCGTGACCGGCGTCGCGTAGCCGGTCACGCATGTTGCCGCCCATCCGACCCAAACCGATGATGCCGAGCTGCACCGTCTGTCCCCTTTCGTTACCGCGGATCGTCGCCGGTCCGACGACCAGCTGTCACCGGGTTACCCGGATCGGCATGATCAGATAGCGGTATCCGGGGATGATCTCGCCGTCCTCGCCGGCGGGTGAGATCACCGCCGGCTTGAACGCGTCGACGAAGGTGAACACGGCGGTGGCCGCACCGAGGTTCTGCAGTCCGTCGATGAGGTACTGCGGGTTGAACCCGATGGTCAGTGGCTCGCCGGTGAAGGCCGCTTCCATGGCCTCGCTGGCCCGGGCCTCCTCGGTGTTGCCGGCCTCCACGACCAGTCCGTCCGGGCCGAAGCTGAGCAGCACCGGGGTGGTGCGTTCGGCGACCAGCGCGACTCGGCGGACCACCTCGACCAGGCCGGAGACGCTGACCCGTGCGTCGGCGTTGTGGCTGCTGGGAAAGAGCGAACGCACCGGCGGGTAGTTCGCGCCGTCGAGCAGTCGGCTCGTCGTCCGGCGGGTGCCGCCAGCGAAGCCGATCATGCCCTCACCCGCTCCGCCGTGGGCCAGCGCGATGACGACCTCACCGCCGGTCGGGCCGAGCGTCTTGGCGGTGTCGGCGAGGGTACGGGCCGGAACCAACGCGTTCAGGTCGATCTCGGCGTCGTCGGGCTGCCACTCGATCTCCCGGATGGCCAGCCGGTAGCGGTCGGTGGCGAGCATCGCCAGGGTGGAGCCGCTGAGTTCGAGCCGGACACCGGTCATCATCGGCAGAGTCTCGTCGCGGCCGGCCGCGATCGCCACCTGGGCGACAGCGGCGGCGAACGTGGGTGCGTCCACCGTCCCGGCACTCGCCGGCATCTCCGGCAACGTCGGGTAGTCCTCCACGGGCATCGTCGGCAACGTGAAACGGGCACTGCCGCAGACGAGCTCCAGGTGTGCGCCGACGGCTGCGATGTCGACCGGCTTCGCCGGCAGCGACTTGGTGATCTCGGCCAGCAGCCGGCCGGAGACCAGAGCCGCACCGTCCGCGTCGCCCTGCACGTCGACGGTCACCTGGCTGGAGACCTCGTAGTCGAACCCGGATACCTGCAGGGAGCCGTCGGTGACCCGGAGCATCGCGCCGGCCAGTACCGGCACCGACGGCCGGTTGGGCAGGCTCTTGGCGGTCCAGGCGACCGCGTCGGCGAGCGCGTCGCGCTCCACCCGGAACTTCATCCCTTGCCTCCGCACTTCATGGGCGTGCCTCCGCGTCGACTCGAACGATCTTCTGTGCTGCCGGACCCGAGGTCGCCCTCGGCGGCTCGACTGCTGTCGGTCAACGGACCTCTCCGAACGATAGGCCAGAGCGTGACGCCCGTGCGTCCGCCCCCAGGCTTGCGACGCGTCCTCCGGTGCGTGAGCTCCGTCGACTGCTTCATCCACACCCATCCACAACGCCGATGATTGGTTTTTGTTGTCTAGAAGATAAAACTCATCGTCTTCGTCGGTCCTGTGCACTCTGTGGACAACTCACGTATGTGCAGCTCAGCAGGGTTGGGCAGCGGTGGATTACCTGTGGAGGGAGCTGGGTACAACCTGCCGGTTCATCCACAGGCGGTTTCGTTGCACACAGGCGGACCGAGTTATCCACCGGTTATCCACCGGTTATCCCAAGGGTTCGTCCCCACCTGTGGATGAACCGGGGCGGGTGCAGGCCCCCGTTGTCCCCAGAACCTTCAACAGGTGGTCCACAGGCAGCCGGCAACCTGTGGACAAACCGCTACGGAGCGTGATTGTCCACAGCGGTTTCCACAGCCCGTCGTCCACAGCCTGTGGATAACCGAGGAGCCGAAACAGGGGGTTGTCCACAACCGTGGACAACCCCCTGTGGAAAAGCTGTGGAAAACCGGTCAGGCGATTTGCTTGATCCGGTTGGTCAGTTCGGCGATCTGGTTGTACAGCGACCGCCGTTCGGCCATCTGCTGGCGGATCTTGCGGTCGGCGTGCATCACCGTGGTGTGGTCTCGGCCGCCGAACGCCTGCCCGATCCTGGGCAGCGACAGGTCGGTCAACTCCCGGCAGAGGTACATGGCCACCTGCCGGGCGTTGACCAACACCCGGGACCGGGAGTGGCCGCGCAGGTCCTCCAGACTGACCCCGAAGTAGTCGGCGGTGGAGACCATGATCTGGTCGGCGGTGATCTCCGGGCCCGATCCGTCGGGGATGAAGTCGCGTAGCACCTCCTCGGCGAGCGCCAGCTCCACTGGCGACCGGGTGAGGCTGGCGAACGCGGTGACCCTGATCAGCGCGCCCTCGAGCTCCCGGATCGAGCTGGAGATCCGGGAGGCGATGAACTCCAGCACGTCGGGCGGCGCGTACAGCCGCTCCTGCGCCGCCTTCTTCTGCAGGATGGCGATCCGGGTCTCCAGGTCGGGCGGCTGGATGTCCGCCAGCAGCCCCCACTCGAAGCGGGTCCGCAGCCGGTCCTCCAGCGTCGCGAGCTGCTTGGGAGACCGGTCGGAGGTGATCACGATCTGCTTGTTGGCGTTGTGCAACGTGTTGAAGGTGTGGAAGAACTCCTCCTGGGTCCGCTCCCGGTTCTCCAGGAACTGGATGTCGTCGATCAGGAGGATGTCGACGTCCCGGTAGCGCCGCTGGAAGGCGCTGGTCTTGTCGTCGCGCAGCGAGTTGATGAAGTCGTTGGTGAACTCTTCGGTGGAGACGTAGCGCACCGACCGGGCGTTTCCGAGGGTCGTGGCGTAGTGGCCGATCGCATGCAGCAGGTGCGTCTTGCCGAGCCCCGAACTGCCGTAGATGAACAGCGGGTTGTAGGCCTTGGCCGGGGACTCGGCCACCGCGACCGAGGCCGCGTGCGCGAAGCGGTTGGACGAGCCGATGACGAAGGTCTCGAACATGTACTTCGGGTTGAGCCGGTTGCCGCCGGTGTCGACCCCCGGCCCGCTGAGCCGCCGGTCCTCCCGCCCGGTGCCGCGGTGCTCCAGCCCGCCACGACCGGGACCGCTGTCCGGTGGACCCGCCCGCAGATGATCGGGCGGCCCACCGTACCGCTGATCCGGTAGACGGTAGTCCGGTGTCGGACGGGCGGGGGGCGATGGTGGCTGCCGCGCCGGGCCCGGGTCACCGTCGGTGGTGAACAGGTCGGCGGGTGCGGCGTACTCGGCACCGAACAACGCGCCCTGATCGCCCGCGCGGGCACCCGGTACCACCGGCGGCTGACCGGGCTGACCGGTTTGCTGAGTTTCGACGCCCGGAATCTCGCTGGTGTCATGCGACCCGGCATCGCCATGTCGATACGGTTTGTCGGGCGTCGCCGGCCCGGCGTCGCCAAACTGCTGATCGGTGGGTACGGCGGGTGGCTGATGGCCGGCTGAGGGCTCTGCGCGAATGTCGGCGGTCTCCTGCTGACCGCCCCGCACCTCGACGGTCGCCGTGCCGTACACCGTGCCGATCGCCCGGCCCTGCCCGTCGTCGGGCGGCCGTACGGTGACCGCGACCTGGATCTCGCGACCGAGCCGGCGGGACAGGGCTTCGGTGATCGCCGGCCGCAGCCGGGACTCGATGACATCGCGGGTGAACGCATCGGGCACGGAAAGCAGCGCGGTCTCCTCGACGATGGCCCGCAACCGGGTCAGCCGGAGATAGGCACGTTGCTGCGCCGAGACGATCTCGTCTGCCAGCTCCTCCGTGGTCGCCAACCAGACCGCGCCGAGGTCAATCGTGTCGGCCACCGTAGCGCCACCCCCATCGCATCCGGGTCCCCGGCGCCGCCAACTGTCGGTGTCGGCCGCCGGTCTGGACCGGTCCCGCTCTCGAACAGGTACGACGAGCCGTGCCGCGGGCCGCTGAACTGACCGTCATCCACAAGTTATCCACAACCTGTGTGTACTGCTGACCGCGGATCCCCGTGGTCCGCCTGAGCTCTTGCCCCCCTGCCGGTCTGGCGCCCTGTGATCACCGCTGCGGGCGGCCGAACTGGCCGCTTGGTCCGTACCGATGGAGCGGTACCAGGTGCGGCCGGATGCGTGACCGGCAATCGCGCACGCTAACAGCGTCATCCACGACCGTTCAACCGGCGGTGCCGGCTCACCGTTGTCGTTGTCGGTGAAAACGGTGGTGAGGCCGCCGCCGGACCGACTGCGACGCGCCGGGCGCCCGCCGGTCGGTCAGCGGGCGGCGCGGCAGCTCCGGAGCACTCTGATAAGCTCATCGGGTGTGCTGTGCCTGCACAGCGCCCGGACCAACCCGCATGCCACAGACCAACCCGCATCCCACACCGCAGGCCGGTCTGATCACCTGACTCCGGTCGTTGCCGGGGCCACACCTTGACGGAGAGATCGACGTGAGCAAGCGCACCTACCAGCCGAACAACCGCCGCCGCGCGAAGACACACGGCTTCCGGCTGCGTATGCGCACCCGGGCCGGACGGTCCATCCTCTCCACCCGTCGTGCCAAGGGCCGCACCCGCCTGTCGGCCTGACGGCCTCGCCGGCCCCGCGGAGATGTAAACAGCCATGCTGGCCGCCGCACAGCGGGTACGCGACCGTGCCGACTTCACCGAGGTCGTACGCGCCGGCCGGCGCGCCGGCCGTGGCTGTCTCGTCGTTCACCTGCTACTTCCGGCCATGACGCACACCGATGAACCCGGCGTGGACGTGCCTGTATCTGGCTCCCGCGCCGGGTTCATCGTCTCCAAGAGTGTCGGTGACGCGGTGGTCCGCAACAGGGTCCGCCGCCGCCTGCGACACCTGGTCCGACCGAGGCTGGCGTCGTTGCCGGCTGGCACGACCGTGGTCGTGCGGGCACTGCCGGCGGCGGCTGGCAGCTCGTCGGCGGGTCTTGGAGCCGACCTCGACGCCGCCATCGCCGCCGCGAGTCGTACCACCTCGCGTCGCCCCCGCGACAGCTCGGTCGAAGGTCAGTCCGCTGGGCGTGGCCGGGAGCACCGACGGCACCGGGGGGGCGGGGAGCCGCGATGAACGCCCCGGACGATCTTCCTCGACCCACGACACCGGGTGGCCGCCTGCTGACTGCGGCGATCGTCGCGTACCGTCGTTGGATAAGCCCGGCTCTGCCGGCTCGCTGTCGGTTCTACCCGTCGTGCAGCGCGTACGCCCAGGAGGCGATCGCCCGGCGCGGTGCACTACGGGGTGTGCTGTTGGCAAGTTGGCGGCTGCTGCGTTGCCACCCCTTCCACCCCGGTGGATATGACCCGGTGCCGATGCCGGGCGGCCGCCGTGCCGATGCGACTGGAGCCCCGAATTGAGTCTCGACTGGATCTACTGGGCGATCTCGTGGATCCTCCTGCTCTGGCACTCGGCCTGGGACCGGATCGGCGTGCCGTCGGGCGAGGTCCTCGGCACCAACTGGTCGTGGATCCTGGCCATCGTGTTCCTGGTGGTCACCGTGCGGGTGATCCTGTTCCCGGTCTTCGTCAAGCAGATCAAGTCGCAGCGCGCCATGCAGGCCGTGCAGCCGAAGGTCAAGGAGCTGCAGGAGAAGCACAAGGGTGACCGGGAGACGCTCCAGAAGGAAATGATGGAGCTGTACCGGGTGGAGAAGGCAAACCCGTTGATGGGCTGCCTTCCGATGTTCCTGCAGATCCCGGTCTTCCTCGGTCTGTTCCACATCCTGCGTCGGCTCAATCCGGAGCAGACGATCAACGTCGACCTCTACGGCTGGTCCGCAGACCAGTTCTACGACGCGTCCGGCGCCAGTCTGTTCACCGCCCCACTCGCTGGCCGGTTCGGTTCCACCGCCGAGGAACTGGCCGCGATGGGTGCCAACGGCACGACGGTCAAGGTGATCACCGGGATTCTGGTCATCATCATGATCGTCACCACCTACCTGACCAGCCGGCAGATGATCCTCAAGACCGGTTGGGCCGAGGACCCGCAGCAGAAGATGATCCAGCGCCTGATGCTGTACGGCATCCCGGCCTCGCTGCTCATCTCCGGCGCGATCTTCCCGGTCGGCGTGATCATCTACTGGGTGGTCAACAACCTGGTGACGCTCGCCCAGCAGCAATGGGTACTCCGGAAGTTCCCGCCACCGCCGATGCCGGCCGGCAAGGGCAAGTCCGCGACGACCTCGACCGGCGGCCGGTCCTCGACCGGGCGTCCGACCAGCAAAGGCGGCACGACCTCGGCCCGTAACGGTGCCGCCGCCGACACCAAGACCAAGTCCGGTGGCATCTTCGCCCGCAAGGCGAACGGTGCCGCGCCGGCCGAGCCCGAGCCGTCGCCCGTCCGCGAGGCGCTCAAGCCCAAACCTGGTGCGAAGCCGGTCAACACGAAAAAGCGGCGACCGGCCAAGCGCCCCGGCTGACCGGGCGCGCTCGCCGAGGGCGCCATCAGCGGCCTCGGACGACGCGCCCCGGCGGCCCCGGGCCGCCGGGCTCGCCGCCCCAGGTGGCGGGCCCGGCGGCCCGGGCCGAGCCCGCCGCGGTAGCGGTGGCACGTAGACGTCCCCGAGGACGAGGCGCCCGTCCGCCCGCCTCGGGAAACCAGCGGACCGACCGGTTCCGCCGAGCGAGTACGGAGATGACACCGTGACCGATACCAGCCTGCCCAGTACCGACTCGTCCACCGACGAGGAGGTCGCCCCGACCGGGGCCGTGGTGGACACGGACGACGACACCGACGGTGACGCGGCTGACGAGGACACGCCGACGCCCGCCGTAGCCAGTGACAGCGACCTGTTCCAGCAGAGCGAGATCGCGGCGGACTATGTCGAGGGCCTGCTCGACATCCTCGACTACGACGGGGACATCGACGAACTGGTCACCGCGGGACGTCCGATGGTCGAGGTGGTCGGCGGCCAGCTCGGTGCCCTGGTCGGCCAGCGTGGTGCGACGCTGGAAGCACTTCAGGAGCTGACGAGGCTTGCCATCTTCCGGCAGACCGGTACGCCGAGCCGGCTGTTGCTGGACGTCGGCGGCTACCGGGCGAACCGCCGCAAGGAGCTCGTCGCGGTGGCCAAGAACGCCGTGGAGAAGGTCAAGGAGTACGGCGAGCCGGTGCGGCTCGAACCGATGTCGGCGTTCGAGCGCAAGTGCGTACATGACGTGGTGAATGCTCTCGACGGCGTGCTGAGCGAATCCGAGGGTGTGGAACCCACCCGCCGGATCGTCGTCCGTCCGGCCGACTGAACCAATGACCCAGCTGCCCGTACCAGACGATCGGGTGGCCGCCGGCCCGGACGGGAACGAACCGTCCGGGCCGGCGGCGTCTGAGGTCGATCGGCACTCCCTACCGCCCGCCAGCACCGCTGCCGCCGGTAGCGGCCCAGTCCCACCGGCCGCCGGCGAGATCTTCGGCGCCGAGCGGCTGCCACTCGCCGTTCGCTACGCCGATCTGTTGGCCACCGAGGGCGTGCTGCGTGGACTCATCGGACCCCGTGAGGTGCCGAGGATCTGGGACCGTCATCTTCTCAACTGCGCGGTACTCGGCGAGCTGATTCCCGCCGACTCCGCCGTGCTGGATGTCGGCTCTGGGGCTGGACTGCCGGGGCTCGCGCTTGCGCTCGCCCGCCCCGATTTGCGGATCGTGCTGGTGGAGCCGCTGGCTCGGCGAGTCGCATTTCTCGTCGAGGCGGTGGCGGCCCTCGGGCTGGCCGAATCGGTGGAGGTGGTCCGTGGTCGAGCCGAGGAACTCCACCGGGGCCATCCCGGCGGCGCGGCTCCGGTCGTCACCGCCCGCGCGGTGGCGCCGCTTGACCGCCTGGTGGGGTGGTGCCTGCCGCTGACCGTGCCGGGCGGGCGGCTGCTGGCCATGAAGGGAAGCTCCGCCGCCGCCGAGATCGCCGAGCACCGGGCCGCGGTCGCTCGTCTCGGCGGTTCCGAGCCGGTGCTCCGGCGGTGCGGGGTGCGGTGGGTCGATCCACCGACGACCGTGGTGGAGATCAGCCGACTCGGCTCGGCTTCCGTCCGGTCGCGCACCGAGGCCGGTCCGGGCCGGGCCCGACGTGATGCCTCCCCGCGTGGCCAGCGGCGCGGCCGTTCGTGACCCGGCCACCGAAGGCGATGGACGTCAGGACTGCGACACGTCGGGCGGTCGGCCGTGGCCACGCCGCCCCGGATCCCCGTAGGCTGACCGCGCGTCGATAGTGTGGGCCGGGCGGCAACGCGCAGTGGTTAGAGTCCTGCCGCCTCATGCTGGTCCGCACGCCACGCCCGAAAGCGCGGACGTGAGCGCTGGCGGTGCCGATCCAGCCAAGGCAGGCAGGGATGACACGGTGCATGACAACGGTAGTTGCGAGGATTCCCCGGTGACAGGTGACCGCCAGCGGGTCAGTGACTCCGCGATGGTTTCACGTGAAACGACCGACCGCCCCGGTGCTGTCGGCGGTGTCCCGCCAGCGGGCAGTCGCGTCAAGCAGGCAGATGGGGCCGGGCCCAGCGCGGCGACGCAATCAACCGCGCGGTCACCACTCGACGTCGCGACGCCGCCCGGTCCGGTGAACGGGCCAGGTCCGGCGACCCCTTCGATGAGGGACGCCGCGGTGGTGGACCAGCCAACGTCCCCCAACTCACCCGGTCGCCCGGTGCGTGCTTCCGCACCGGTGGCCGACGTCCCGTACGTTTCACGTGAAACACCGAACCGGGAAGAGGATGATCCCCCCTTGGCAATGGAGGCTTTGCGCGCCGTGCAGATTTTGAACCCCAGCGGCGAGGTGACCATGCCCCGTCCAGACCGGACGCGCATCATGGGTGTCGCGAATCAGAAGGGGGGCGTCGGTAAGACGACCACGACGGTCAACCTTGCGGTGGCGCTGGCCCTGCATGGCAACCGCGTGATGGTCGTCGACCTCGATCCTCAGGGCAACGCCTCGACCGGCCTCAACGTCCCACATCACGCCGGTGTGCCGGACGTCTACGACTGCCTGATCGACAACGTGCCGCTCACCGAGGTGGCTCAGGCCGTCGAGGGTATCCCCAACCTGTGGTGTGTGCCCGCCACGATCGACCTGGCCGGTGCAGAGATCGAGCTGGTCTCGGTGGTGGCCCGGGAGTCCCGGCTGTCCCGAGCCGTCGCAGCGTATCCGGCGGAGCTGGACTACGTCTTCATCGACTGCCCTCCGTCGTTGGGCCTGTTGACGGTCAACGCGTTGGTCGCGGCCCAGGAAGTGCTGATTCCGATCCAGTGCGAGTACTACGCGCTGGAAGGGCTGAACCAGTTGATCAACAACATCAACCTGGTCCGCCAGCACCTCAACCCGACGCTGGACGTCTCCACGATTCTGCTGACGATGTACGACCGACGGACCCGCCTGGCCGACGCGGTGGAGCAGGACGTTCGTAACCACTTCGGGGACAAGGTCCTGCAGTCGGTCATTCCGCGCAACGTCCGGGTGTCGGAGGCTCCCAGCTACGGCCAGTCGGTGATGACCTACGATCCCGGATCGCGGGGTGCGACGAGCTACTTCGAGGCGGCTCAGGAGATCGCCGAGCGTGGAGTGGCGCGACTTGGCCGCAATGTCTGACAGTGTGGGTAGAGCGGGAGGCAGGGCATGAAGAACCGTCCGAAGGGCGGGCTCGGTCGTGGGCTCGGCGCGCTGATCCCCACTGCGGCGCCGGCACCCGCGCAGCCCAGGGTGCAGCCCGATCCTGGGCCGGTCGCGCCCTTGCTGGCGGCACCGGCACCGGCATCGGTAGCGGCACCGGCACCGGCACCCGAGGTCGAGTCCCAGCAGCCCTCGGCTGCTCTGCCCGAGGTGATCGCCCTGTCGTCCGATGACCTGTCGCCGGTTCCCGGGGCCCGGTTCGCCGAGCTACCGGTCAGTGCGATCGTGCCGAACCCGAAGCAGCCCCGGCAGGTGTTCGACGACGAGGCGCTCGAAGAGCTCAAGATCTCCATCGAGCAGGTCGGCTTCCTTCAGCCGATCGTGGTCCGCCAGCTCGATGACGGCGAGCAGTACGAGCTGGTGATGGGCGAACGCCGGTGGCGGGCGGCCCAGGCGATCGGCCGAGAGGCCATCCCGGCGATCATCCGGGATACGAAGGACGACGCGATGCTCCGGGACGCGCTCCTGGAGAACATCCACCGTGCCAACCTGAACCCCCTTGAGGAAGCCGCTGCGTACCAGCAGCTGCTCGATGAGTTCGGTGCCACCCATGAGGAGCTGGCCCGGCGAATCGGCCGCAGCCGGCCGCAGATCTCGAACACCATCAGGCTGCTGAACCTGCCGGCGCAGGTGCAGCGACGGGTCGCCGTTGGAGTTCTCTCGGCCGGGCACGCCCGGGCACTGCTCGGCCTGGACGACTCCGCCGCCCAGGACGCGCTGGCACTGCGCATCGTGGCTGAAGGGCTGTCGGTACGGGCAACCGAGGAACTGGTGGCACTTGCCGCGACGGAGGAGCAGGCCAAGCGCCCGGGCACCGCGCAGCGGCGGGCCAAGCCGCATGCACCGGCTCTCACCGATCTCGCGGACCGCCTCTCGGACCGGTTCGATACCCGGGTGAAGGTGGACATCGGGCGGAGCAAGGGCAAGATCACCATTGAGTTCGCCACGGTCGACGACCTCGAGCGCATCGTCGGTATCATCGGGATGGACGGCGAGCAGGACTCGGAAGAGGCGTCCTGACGGACCGTTTCACGTGAAACAACCCGGCCTTGGCGCGCGCCTCGAGCGGACAGCCCCGGCCAGGATTCCGGCCCACCGTACGACCACGCCGCTGCTTCGCGGCGTGGTCGTACATCGTTTCACGTGAAACGACGGATGCCAGGTCGGCCGAATCTCCGGGCAACGGACGTTGCCGCCCAGGGGCGGCGATGCCCGCCGCGCGGCCGACCCCTGCCGGTCCGACCTCCGGCGGCGCGGGTCCGCTGCGCCGGTTGGGTCGGGCCTTCATGACGGTGTTCGGGACCGGCTTCTCCAGATCCACGCCCGCTCCGCGGTGACCGCTGGCGACGGTGACTCGTTGAGGAATGCGGGTGTCTCCGCGCGGGTCAGGGGCGACCGTGGCATCGGCGTCAAGGCGGCGCACATCGATCCGATGTTTTCCACAGGCGTTTTCCACAGGGCACCTGGTTTCACGTGAAACAGCGGGTGGACGGGGTTGTCTGCCTGTGGATAACTTCTGTGGACAACGGTCTGGATGACCGCCGCCGTACCGCTCGGCCGGGTCGACACCAGGAGGAACCCCTGGCCGGCCGAAACGGGGAACGACAGGGTGAGCAGACTCGGTTATGGTCAGCCTCGTGCCACACACCCCTGACGCGGTTCCCGATTTCGCGAGATGGCCCTCCTTCCCCTTCGACGGCGACCTACGGGTCAAGCAGCTCGATGATCCGGTCGACGTCGAGCCACCGCGCAAGGGGGAGGGGACGGCGGAGTGCTCGTCCTGCAGCGCGCCGGACGACGCGTACATCTGGGTCAGCGAGCGCTGGCGGGTCCGGGCGATGGACCGACCGACCGGGCTGCCGATGGTGCTGATCCTGGAATCCAGGTCGCACTTCGATCTCGGTGACCTGCCGAATCTGCTCGCTGCCGAACTCGGCGTGATGACCGTACGGCTGGAGCGAGCCGTCCGCTCGCTCGACGGCGTGGCCCGGGTGCACGTGAACCGATGGGGGGACGGATCCGCGCACCTGCACCTGTGGTTCCTGGCCCGGCCGTACGGGCAGCTGCAGCTACGGGGGACCTTCCTGTCGCTGTGGGACAGCATTCTGCCGCCGATCACGGAGTCGCGATGGCGGGAGAACCTGGCACTGGTGGCGGCCTGGCTCGCGGAGTTCGGTGGGCGTCAGCTGGCCGAGCCGCCACGGATCGAGTGGCGGACGCCGTCGAACCTTCTAGAGCAGGCCAGCCACCCGTTCGACGCGGACCGGGAATTCGGTGTCGAGCTGGACGCCGACGGGCGGGCAGCGGGCGACGGGCCAGCCGCCGTACTGCCGATAGAGAGCATCGAGCCAGCCGCTGACCTCGACGAACTCGTCGCGTCCCCCGATTCGGCCGACCCGGAGGACGCGGTACCCGGCAGCTCGAGGGCCGACGCCGTGCCAGCGGGCGTCGACGCCTCCGCCTCCGAGCCGGAGCACACCGGAGCCGCTGTCACCAGCAGCGAGGATGACCAGCCAGGCGGGGAGCTTGACGATGAGGCGAGCGACTGTGCCGAGCAGGCAGTCGGTACCGAGGCTGCCGGGACCGGGATGTCCCGGCGAAGCGCCCAGCCCGAGACGGTCCCGGCAGCCTCGGGCTCAGCAAGAGGCGGGCCGACCGCAGGCGCGGCGACCGGCTCAGCCGCGAGCCGCGGCCCGAGCGACCAAGGTCGCAAGTAGGCTGCCGAGGTCCAACCCGGCGGCCTGGACCGCGAGCGGGAGCAACGAGGTCTCGGTCATGCCTGGAGAAACGTTGACCTCCAGCACGTGCGGACGACCGTCGGCGTCGACGATCAGATCGACCCGGGACAGATCGCGCAGGCCGAGTGCCCGGTGGGCAGCGACCGCGGTCGCCGCGATCTCGCTGGCCGTCTGCGGATCCAGTCGGGCCGGAGCGTGCCAGGTCGTCAGTCCAGCGGTGTAACGGGCCGCGTAGTCGTAGACCCCGTTGCGGGCCACGATCTCGACGGCCGGCAGGCTCTCCGGCCCGGACCCCCGGTCGATGACGGAGACCGCCACGTCCATGCCGGGGACGTACCGCTCCACCAACGCCGTCGAGTCGTATGCGAAGCAGCCGACCATCGCGGCGGACAGCTCTCCTGCCGCCCGTACGACGGCCGCTCCGAGCCCGGAGCCGCCCTGCGCCGGCTTGACCATCAACGGCAGCCCGAGTCGCTCGACGATCCGGTCCAGTACCGCCACCGCACCGAGCTCGGAGAACCGGTCGTGCGGCAGTGCCACCCAGTCCGGGGTGGGGATACCGGCCTCCCGCAGCACGGTCTTGGCTGACGGCTTGTCCCAGGCCAGCCGGGCCGCGCGAGCGTCGCAGCCGACGTACGGCACGCCACACAGGTCGAGCACACCGCGCAGTGACCCGTCCTCACCGGTCGCCCCGTGCAGCGCGATTACCACCGCGTCCGGGGCGTCGGCGCTCAGGGCGGGCAGCAGCGCGATGTCGGCGTCGCGCTGCTCCGCCTCGACCCCGGCCGACCGCAACGCGTCCAGCACCCGGCGGCCGGACTTCAACGACACGTCCCGCTCATAGGAGAGACCCCCGGCGAGAACCAGGACGCGCAGCTCGGCCGGCATGGTGGCAGCGGAGTGATCCGGCAGTGGGCTCATGCCCGAATCATGCCAAGTCGGGGCCGGGCGTGTCCGCGCCGGGGCGGCGGCGTCGGCTTCCGCCACCGGACACCGGACCGAACACCTCGCGCATTGCGGCTTCCCGCTCCATCACCCCGGCCAGCCGGCGGACACCTTCCCGGATTCGCTCCGGCGGCGGGTAGGAGAAGTTGAGCCGCATGTTGCCGGAACCCGAGCCGTCGGCGTAGAAGCCGGTGCCGGGAACGTACGCGACCCGGGCGGCGATCGCCCGAGGCACCATCGCCTTGGCGTCCAGGCCCTCCGGTAGCGAGGCCCAGACGAACAGTCCACCGCTGGGCCGGGTCCAGCTGGTGCCGGCGGGCATCAGATCGGCCAGCGAGTCCAACAGCGCGTCCCGGCGCTCCCGGTACACCTCGCGGTAGATCTTGAGCTGCTCCTGCCACGGCATCGTGGCCAGATAGGTGGACACCGCGGCCTGTGCGTACGCGCTCGGGCAGAGGATCTGCGCCTCGCTGGCGATGACCAGCTTCTCGCGTACCGCGTGCGGAGCGAGAATCCAGCCGACCCGCAGGCCGGGCGCGAAGGTCTTGGAGAAGGTGCTCAGGTAGAAGACCCCGGCCCGCCGGCGGGCGCGCAGCGGTGCCGGTGCCGGGCCGTCGAAGCTGAGCTGACCGTACGGGTCGTCCTCGACGACCAGCAGCCCGGCCCGCTCGCAGATGTCGAGTACGCGCTCCCGCCGCTCGTCGGTGAGGGTGACGCCGGCCGGGTTCTGAAAGTTCGGAATGGTGTACAGGAACTTCACCCGGCGCCCGGACCGGGCCGCCTCGGTGATCGCCTGATCGAGTGCCTCCGGGATCAGCCCGTCGTCGTCCATCGGAACGTGCACCACCTGCGCCTGGGCGGCCTGGAAGACGCCGAGGGCACCGACGTAGGTGGGTCCTTCGGCGAGGACGACATCACCCGGATCGAGGAAGATGCGGGCGATCAGGTCCAGCGCCTGTTGGCCGCCGACGGTGACCACCACATCCTCCGGGGACGCACCGGACGACACGTCGATGCCGGAGAGCGACATCACCTCGCAGATACGTTCCCGCAGGTCGAGGGTGCCCTGGCCGATGCCGTACTGCAGGGTCGAACTGCCGGTCTCGGCGGCGAGCCGACCGAGCATCTCGCCGACCGCGTCCAGCGGCAGGGCCGCGATGTACGGTGCGCCACCGGCGAGTGAGACGACTTCCGGACGGCTGGCGACCGCGAACAGTGCCCGGATCTCCGAGGCGGTCATCCCTCGGACCCGGCGGGCATAGCGGTCGGTGTAGTCGTCGAGCGTCGTGCCGGTCATGACCCTCACCTCGATACGCGTCTCCCCGGTGGTGCCGTGGCGGGCCGCGACACGCACTGATCGTCTGATGGTAGTCCGGCGTGTCGTCGTTCGGCCCGCGCATTACCACGCCGACCACATGTCGGACCAGTGAATCCGAATTGGCGACGGTGGTGGCCCGGATGTCGGTCCGACCCCTCCCCTGGCGCGTCGTTGCGGCGTACGATCGCTGGTTGGGGCAGGAGACGGCGGGTGGGGGAACTCGGCAGGTTTCGACACTCGACCGGTTTGGTGGGAGATACGCCGATGTCGCGACGTCTGGTCAGCTTGACGCTGGACACGTTGGAAGAACTACCGAGGTCCTGCCGGCGTTGCGTGTTCTGGGAGCTCGATCCGGTCGCCGCCGACCGGGCCAGAGCCAGCGGGGATCCGGCGTTGGACAAGGAGGCCTGGGTGTCCCAGACCCTGCTCGAGTGGGGTTCCTGCGGCAAACTCGCCTACGTCGACGGGATGCCCGCCGGGTTCGTCATGTACGCGCCGCCGGCCTACCTGCCACGCTCGATGGCCTTTCCGACCTCGCCGGTCTCCGCCGACGCCGTACTGCTGACCACCGCGCACGTGGTGTCGCCGTTCGCTGGCGGTGGACTCGGCCGGATGCTGGTGCAGGGGGTCGCTCGGGATCTGACCAAACGCGGGATCAAGGCGATCGAGGCGTTCGGCGACGCCGCCGCCGATCCGGACGGGCCGCCGGAGCGGCGTAGCTGCCTCGCGCCGGCCGACTTCTTCCTGTCGGTGGGCTTCAAGACGGTCCGGCAGCACCCGAGGTTTCCCCGGCTGCGGCTGGAGCTGCGGACTGCGCTGTCATGGAAGTCGGACGTGGAGTACGCGTTGGAGAAGCTGCTCGGCTCGATGAGCCCGGAGAGCCTGCTGCGTCCCGCCACCCGGGCGATGACCAACTGACGGTCAGGCCGTCGCGGGGACATCCACGACGGCCCGCAACGTGCGGACGTCGATCGAGCCGGTCGGGACGTCCAACTCGACGGGGTAGTACATCCGCTGGACGGCGGCGACGAGCGCCTCGGCGACCTGGTCGCGAAAGGCCGGCTGGATCAGCCGTCGTCGGTCCCCGGCAGAGGTCAGATAGCCCACGTCGACCCGCACCGCCGGCATCCGGGTCAGTCGCAGCAGCTCCCAACTCTTGGCATGCACCCGGCAGTCGTGCAGCCCGGTGCGGACCACGATCTCCCGCTGCACCAACCCGGCGAGGCGTTCACCGACGGTCGACGTGACCCCGTTGCCGGTCCCGTAGTGGTAGGTCGCCACCCCCTCTGCCGCCGGATTCGCGTGCCCGTCGACATGGATCGAGATGAGCAGGTCCGCGCCGATCTCGTTGGCGAACCGGGTCCGCTCCGGGTCGCTCAGCGCCTGGTCGGTCATCGGCCCCCGGGTCAGGTGCACCCGCATTCCGGCGGCGGCCAGCCGACCTTCCAACCGGGCCGCCAGGTCGTACGCGAGATCCGCCTCCGACCAGCGCAACTCCCCTTCGGCGACGACGACGCCCCGGTCCGGGCCGCCGTGGCCGGGGTCGACGAGGATCGTCTTGCCGACCAGGTTGGGACCGGACTGGCGGAAAGCGTCGACCTCGCGGAGCCACTGGGGCCGGCCACCGACGACCTTGCGGCCCAGTCGGCGGATCGCATGCATGGTGTACGGGCCACAACTGCCGTCCGCGGTCAGGCCCACCTCCCGCTGGAACTGGGTGACGGCGTGCGCCGTACGGCCGCCGTAGATGCCGTCCGCCCGGCCCACGTCGTATCCCATTTCCAGCAGCCGCTCCTGCAGGGCTCGGACGTCCTCGCCGACCAGCGGATCCGGGACCGAGTGGTAGAGCGACCGGTCGCCGAGCCGCCAGCGGGCGGCGTCCAGCGCCCGCCAGGTTTCGGCGCCAACCCGACCGTCGATGCTCAGTCCGCGGCACTGTTGAAACGCGCGTACGGCGTGTTCGGTCGTGGGGTCGAAGAAGTCCGCGCCCGGGGCCGGTTCAAGCAGATCCAGGCTGACCAGGATAGAGCGGATCTCGGCCACGGCGGGACCCTGATCGTCACGGCGGATAGGACGCACGAGACGCCGACCTCCCCCCTGCTTCGAGCGGGACGTCCGGAGCCTAACCCGCCTGCGGAGTGCCCGTATCAGGGTTGTCGTGATGCGGGCCGTACAGGGGAGTACCCGGCTGGGCGGCCGATCAACCTCGGGGAACCGATTGTGCGCCCGAGCAGACAGGTGACGAGGCCGGCCCCGGTCCGACCGGGGCCGGCCTCGTCACCCGCCTTGGTGGGCTGGCCTCAGAAGGCCGACTCGATGAGCTTCACCAGGTCGCCCTTTGGCCGGGCACCGGCAACGGACTGCACCGGTTCGCCACCCTTGAACACCGTCAGGGTGGGCACCGACATCACCCGGTACTTGCGGGCGATCTCCGGGTTCTCGTCGATGTTCAGCTTGACGATCGACACCTTGTCGCCCATCTCGGCGGCGATCTCCTCGAGCAGCGGCGCGACCTTGCGGCACGGCTGGCACCATTCAGCCCAGAAATCGACCAGTACCGGCTTGTCGGACATGAGTACGTCGCTGGCAAAGCTGGCCTCGGTGACCGCTCGGGTAGCTCCCACGGGAATCCTCCTCCTCGACCGCCCGGCTGCGCCGGCGGTCAGACCTCTTCGAGTGTGGCGAGGTAGCGCTCGGCGTCGAGCGCCGCCGCGCAACCGCTGCCGGCGGCGGTGATCGCCTGCTGATAGGTGTGATCGACCAGGTCACCGGCGGCGAACACGCCCGGCACGCTGGTGCGGGTACTCGGCGAGTCGACCGTGACGAAGCCGTTCTCGTCGAGCTCGACCTGGCCGCGGAACATCTCGCTGCGCGGGTCGTGGCCGATCGCGACGAAGACGCCGGTGACGTCGAGCGTTTTGGCCTCGCCGGTGTGTGCGTTACGGATCCGGACCCCGCAGACCTTACCGTCGGAGCCGAGAATCTCCTCGACGACGCTGTTCCACTCGACCCGGATCTTCTCGTTGCCGAGGGCGCGGGCAGCCATGATCTGGCTGGCCCGGAACTCGTCGCGGCGGTGCACGATCGTCACGGACTCGGCGAAGCGGGTGAGGAAGGTCGCCTCCTCCATCGCCGAGTCGCCACCGCCGACCACGACGATGTGCTGGCCACGGAAGAAGAATCCGTCACAGGTGGCGCAGGATGAGACCCCGTGACCCAGGAACTCCTGCTCGCCGGGTACGCCGAGCGGCCGCCACGCGGAGCCGGTGGCGAGGATCACCGACTTCGCCCGGTAGGCGGTCTCGCCGACGTACACGGTGCTGGTCTCAGCCCCGCCCGGGGTCCCGGTGTCGGCCAGGTCCACCCGGGTCACGTCGTCGGTGACGAATTCGGCGCCGAAGCGCTCGGCCTGCTTGCGGATCGAGTCCATCAGCTCCGGACCCATGATCCCGTCGGGGAAGCCCGGGAAGTTCTCCACCTCGGTCGTGGTCATCAGGGCACCGCCGGACTGCACCCCCTCGATGACGAGCGGGTTCAGGTTGGCACGTGCGGCGTACACCGCGGCGGTGTAGCCGGCCGGACCCGAGCCGATGATGATCAGGTTACGGACCTCGTCCACTGCCGACTCCCAAGGTGTGATTCTGCCAATCGGCGACCGTTGATAGGAACGTCACGGCGTCGGGGCGTCATTCCCGTTCCGGTGCCGCGTGGTCCAGGTCACGCGGCGGTACGGTCACCCTACCTGTGTCGAGTAACGGGTGTCCGCGCCGGCTGAAGGCGTACCACAGTCAGGTCCGCTGACCCAGACCCACGAGGAGCCGCTGCTGTCGGTGAAGGCGACGATGAGGGCGGCGGCACCCTCGAAAGCCGCGAAGTCGACCAGACCGACACTGAGCACTCCGTTGCCGTGCTCGCTGGTCACCGCTGCGAGGCAGTCCGCGAGCGCCGCCGGCTCGCCGAGCCGGCGCAGCGGCGCGGCGACCGAGCTGGGCGGTTCCTGCAGCACGGTGTCGCCGCCTGGGGCGGGTTGCCCGAAGTCCGTGCCGGTCCGGTCGGCCGCCGCCGCGACGATCGTCGCGCGCTGGTAGTCGGTGCCGCTGAACGTCACCCGTGGCGGGGGTGGCTCCATCATCGTGCTGGCCGGACCATTGTCCTCGGCCGTCGGCGGCCCGGTGGCGCTCTCCGGCGCGCCAGCGGCGGTGGTGCTGGAGTCGGTGGCGAGGTCGTCACCGAACAGGTGGTCCAGCCCGAAGCCGGCGAAGGCGGCGGTCGCCGCGGCGACCGCGATGGGCGCGGCCATCCGCTGCCAGCGTCGGCCAGCCCGCCGCGCCCGTGTCGCCGCCAACGGCGTCGGCGTCGGTAGGGCGTCCGGTGCGGGCGAAGGCGAAGCATCTGGCGACGACTGGCCTGCTGACGTTCGCAGCGGCGACATGTCGGAACCGGTAAGTACGTCGGCGGGTGGCTCGGCGGCCAGCGCCGCGTTGATCCGGTCGGCGACCCCCTGTGGGATGGGTTCGACGCCGCTGCCCCACTGCGCCAGCATCCCCCGGACCAGTTGGGACGCGCCGAGCAACTCGTCGTGGGCTGCCCGCCAGGCCGGCCGCTCGGCGACCAGCCGTCGCACCACGACCTGTTCCAGGGTGCCGTCGAGCGCCCCACCGACATAGTCGGCGAGCAGATCCCGATCGACCTCCTCGAACTGGTCGGCGGTCACCGTTCCTCCTTGCCACTGTCACCGTGCGCGGACCCGGATGGGCGTGCGGACCCAGATGGGACGTCGTCGAGGCGGCGGGGGTTCCGTGGCGCGAGCGACTGTACCGACGCCGCCGGCAGCGAGCCGGACGAGGCCGACCCTGACCCCGACCCGGGTACGGTCGGGACATCCGTGCGAGGCGGGCGTAGATGGCCCAGCAGGCCGGCGAGGCGGGCGCGCCCCCGCGCGCACCGGCTCTTCACGGTTCCCTCGGCGACTCCGAGCATCAACGCGACCTCGGCGACCGGGTAACCCTGCACGTCGACCAGGATCAGCGCGGCACGTTGTTCCACCGGCAGCTCGGTGAGTGCCTGCCGGACCACCAGCGCGGTGTCATGGTCGACGGCGGGCGCCGCCGGCTCGACGCCGCGCACCCTCTCGTCGTCGCGGTTGCCGTCCGGCAACGGCACGGTGGGGTGCGCCTTACGTCGGCGGAGCCGGTCCAGGCAGGCGTTGACCACGATGCGGTGCAACCAGGTGGTGACCGCAGAGTCACCACGGAACCGGGCGGCACCGCGATGCGCGGACAGCAGCGCGTCCTGCAGGGCGTCGGCGGCCTCCTCCCGGTCGCTCAACGTACGCAGGGCGACCGCCCAGAGCCGGTCGCGGTGCCGGTGGAACAGCTCGGCGAAGGCCTCCGGATCGCCCTCGACATGGGCCCGGAGCAGGTCGTCGTCGCCGAGGTCAGCCCGGCGTACGGTCATGGCCCCTCTACCGTTATCTCCTGCACACCGATCTGGTACCTTTCGCCGCCGATCGGAGGCAACTTGGTGATCCACACCAGCAGGTACTGGTAGGTCTCGTCGGCGGAGAACCCGCTGAACGTGAGGGTCGCGCCGTCGGCGTTCTCGAACGGCTCGCCGATCCGGTCGGTGAAGGTGTCCACGACCTGGGTGTCGCCGTCGCGGCTCGACCCCGGGTCGGCCGGCCCGGCCAGCAACTCGGCGGACGCGCCGGCGGCCGACAGCTCCACCCGGACGCTGGTCACCGACCGAGGTTCCTGCAGGTCGATGAGTACGCCCATGCCGCGTTTGAGGTTGCCGAAGTTGGGACTGCGCTCGTAGGCGTCGGTCTCCCAACCGGTGTTGGTGTCGCCGTCGACGGTGGCCGCGACACCGTCGAGTTCGTCGCGGGCGCCGTCGGCGTCGACGATGCGCACCTGGTCGGCGGTGAGGGCGATCGGTCGCGGCTGGGCCGCGGCGCTGGTCTCGGTCGGGCCCGGCGTGGCGGTTGCCTGGGCATCCGGCGGGGTCGGCAGACCATCGCCGCCGCCGTCGCTGTTGTTGGCGAGCGCGTTGATGCCGAAGAAGAGTCCGGTGACGGCGATGACGAGTAGTCCGGCCACGCCTGCGGCGATCTTGCGGCGGGACGCCGGGGGAGTCTCGACCGGATCGTCCGAGGCGGAGAACCGCAGCGGGCCGACGCTGTCGAGATAGTGCTCCTCGGTCGCGGCGTCCAGCCGGCTCAGCTCCGCGGCCAGCACCTCCGAGGAAGGTAGCGCGAGGCGTGGGTCGAGCAGGTCCATGGTCAGGTCGTCGAGGTACGCCGGTACGCCGGCGCGCAGCTGACGCGGCGCGGCGACCGCCCCGGTGGCATCGCGCAGGGCGTCCGGCAGCGCGCTGCGGCCAGCCTCGTGGTGTGGCCAGTGCCCGGTCATCGCGAAGTAGAGGACACCGCCGATGGCCCGGATGTCGGTTTCGTAGGTGTCCGAGCCGTCGGACCGGGCGTCGGCGAGGACCACGCGTCCGTCGTGGCCGATCATCACCGTGCCGGGGTGGATGTTTCCGTGCACCATGCCGGTCGCATGGACAGCGGCGATGGCGGAGGCCACCGAGTGGGCGATCATCGTCGCCCGGGCGGCGTCGAGTGGGCCACTGCCGGCGATGACCTCGCGCAACGAGTCGCCATCGACCCACTCACGCACGACGTAGGCGCGTTGCCCCTCGTCGATTGCGTCGTAGACCCCGACGAGGTTGGAGTGGATGACCCGACTCGCCCGTACGGCTGCCTGGAGCATCTCCATCGCGGAGTCGCCGCCGGGATAGCGCAGCACCACCGCGACCGGGCGGCGCAGCACCACGTCGACGCCGCGCCAGACCTGCCGGCCCGCACTGTCGTTGTTGACGTGCTCAGCCAGCTGGTAGCGGTCGGCGAGGATCTCGCCGACCGTGGGCGCATCGAGGGCCATCACGGGCGGATTGGCCGCATCCGCCCCCCGGCCCTCGCCGACCTGGGTCACCCGACCTCCTTTGTTGGTCGCTTCGATCGAACGGCCGGTCCTGATTGTCGCGGGTGTCGTGCTTGTTCTCACGGTAGGTGCTTGTTCTCACGGTATCGGAATACTCGCTGACCGGCTCACGTCGGTGGGACGTCGCTTCCTACGATAGATGTCGCACGCACCCGTCCAAAGCGACCTTACCCGGGTTCCGCAGCGACCAACATGTCAGCTTCACGCGGCCCGCGCCAGGCGATCACACCGCCGCGGCCCGAACGCATAACCTCCGGCGCGAATATACGTTGTACCGCCCGGGTGCCACTGCCCACCCGATCGGGACCCTCCCGGGCCGAGTCCGGCCACGGCCCGTAGCGGCGATCGTGGTCCTCGGTTATCCACAGGGTCTGACCTGCTGTTGAGCGCGGTAGGCGAAGTTATCCACAGGGCAATCCACAGGGCGTGGGCAAGTCGCTCCGGACCGGGGTCAGCGCCCGAGCCGCCGCCGGACCATCATCAGCAGGTCGTTGACCTCCCGGATGCGCAGCGCCACCGACAGGCCGAGATAGGCCGCCGCGATCGCCGCCCCGCCGACCAGAAGTTGGACGAACGACGTCACCTGGCCAGGCGAGTCGCCGCCCGGCAACACCGTGACCACCAGCCAGCCCACCAGGGCGGCACCGGCCGCCGCCAGCGCGACCTTGCCGAAGGTGACCATGATCGCGCCGAATCCGATCCGGCCCACCCGTCGGCGGAGCAACCAGGCCGACAGCACCGCCGCCGCCAGGTACGACACCGCGTTGCCGACCATCAGGCCGGCGGCGGCGAACTGCACGGACAGCATGACGTACAACCCCACCTGCACCAGCACCCGCAGCAGCACCACCGGGATGTTGATCAGAGCAGGGGTCCGGGTGTCCGGCAGTGCGTAGAACGCGAAGGTGAACAGCTGGCTGACCGCGAACGGCACCAGCGCGGCCGCCGCAGCCAGCAGCACGACCGAGGTGGCTTCGGCGGCTTCGGTGTTGAACGCGCCGTACCGGAACAGAGCGGTCGACAACGGCGTGGCCAGCACCGCGTAACAGACCGCGATCGGCGCGAGTACCGCGGTGACCGTCCGGGTGCCCCGGGACAGGTCGGCCGCCACGTCCGCCAACCGCCCGTCGGCGGCGGCGCTGCTCATCCGGGGCATCAACGCGGTGATCACCGAAACCGCGATGATGCCGTGCGCCATCATCATCAGCAGGAACACGTTGTTGTAGATCAACGGGCCGGCTTCGTCGTCGTCGCCGGCGCGATTCAGCAGGTTGAAGACCACCACCAGGCCGAGCTGGCTGACCGCGACGTAGCAGAACATCCAGGCGCCGAGCCGACCCAGCTCGGCGAGGCCGAGCGCCCGGAAGTCGAACCGCCAGCGCCACCGGAAGCCCACCTTGCGCAGGGCCGGGAGCAGCCCGGCGGCCTGCACCATCACGCCGAGCAGCGTGCCGCCACCGAGCAGCACGATCCGGCCAGCGGTCATCTCGTCCGGACTGACGATCCGGGCACCGAAGACCGCGATGTACGTGCCGAGGGTGGCGATCACCACCAGGTTGTTCAGGATCGGCGCCCACATCGGCGCGGCGAAGTGGCCCCGGGTGTTCAGCAGCGCGCTCACCAGCGCCGACAATCCGGTAAAGAAGATCATCGGCAACATCAGGTACGACAGCAGGGTGACCAGTTCCCGGAACTCACCGGTGGTGCGGTCACTGGAGTACAGAAGAGTCAGCACCGGTGCCGCGGCCATCGCGACCAGCGTCGCGCCCGCGAGCGCGAGCACCGCCAGCGTCAGCAACCGCTGCGCGTACGCCTGGCCCTGATCCGCGTCCGACTTGCGCCGTCGCACCAGCACCGGCACCAGCACACTGGTCAGGATCCCGCCGAGCAGGAACTCGTAGACCATCCCGGGAAAGATCTGCGCGGTGGTGTACGCGTTGCCGACCAGCGACCCGCCGAGCGCGGCGGCAAGCACGAGCGTACGCAGGAATCCGGTGCCCCGGCTGACCAGGCTGCCCAGTGCCATGACCGCGCTGTTGCTGGCGGCGCTGCCGCCCTCGGGCTGATCCGGCTCGCCCGGCGGGCCGGGCGTCGTCGCCGGCGGTTCGCCCGGCGGTGCGGTCGCCTCCACCAGCGGTTGCCCGCCGGGGCCGACCGAGATCCGGGTGGCACCGTCCGGATCCGGACCGGGCCCGTCTGAAACCAAACCGTGCCTGTCCGGGTCGGCGTTCGTGCTCCGGTACAACCCGCTGCTCATCGAACCTCCACCCGACGGTACGCCGGGACCGTGCACTCCGGGCGCAGGCTCGACCCTATCGGCCGTCGTCGTCGGCCGGGACGATGCCCGACAGTGCGTCGACCACCCAGGCGGCTTCGGCCGGCACCACCGGCTCGGTCAGCGCGTCGAGCACCGTCGGATGATCACAACCAGCCGCCTGCAACGCCTGCGCGAGCGACGGCACCGCCGCCAGGTCGCCCCGGTCGCGAATCCGTCGGGCCAGCGGCGCGACGGCCGGTGCCCGCCGCCACGGGGTGTCCAACAACCGGCGGTGCCGGTCGGCCGCTCGGCGTACCAACTCGGTGACGCCGTCGAACGGAAACGATTCGGCACCGGGGGCACGGGCCGGCGTACCGCCGTCGGGGATGTTCCCGGCGGTCACCCAGCCCCAGCCGGCCGCGTACCGCCACTGCACCTGTTCGCCGTGGTCGAGGTGGTCGCGGACCCGTTGGGCCACCGCGTCGTCGTCGAAGATCTGCGGATCCGCCGTGACCGGCGTCGGCCACCACGACGGGTCGGTGAACAACGCCAGCGGCGGCTGCTGCGGACCGGCGGGCTCGCTCGCGATGCCGCCGTCACCGTCGCTGTCGTCACCGTCACCGTCGCCGTCGGCGCGGCGCAGTGCGCGCAGCGCGGTGGCCAGCATCGTGGCCGCCCGATCCGTCTCGCCACGCTCATCCGCCGGTGGGGCGTAGCGGTGCAGCAGCGCCACCAGCAGACCTGGGTGTGGCCACGCCGGGTCGTCGAGGGCGACCACCCGGCCGATAAGGTCCAGCTCCGCCCAGCGCAGCACCGGTGCGAACGGCCGGCCGGCGTCCAGACGCGACAGCGGCACCGGTTCGCTGGCGCCGGGTTGGCGCAGCCCGAGCTGACACTCGCCGTAGGCGAGGTCGACGTCGAGGACCAGCCCGTACCCGCCGGCGACCGGCAGCGGCAGTCGCAGTTCGGCGGGGTGACCGGCCGGTGGCTCGCCGGCCGGCGGCAGGTACGCCGCCCAGAACGCCGGATCAGCGGTCAGGCTGCACAGATGCTCGGGAACAGGCACGGTGATTCATCCTGCCCGGCGGCTGCGGCGAGGGCCACAGCGGATAGTCTGGCGATCCCATGTCCGATACCTCCGCGCCCCGCGCCACCGACACCGACACCCGAACCGGCCCCGGCTCACCGGTCAGCGACCCGCCCGCCGCCGGTTCACCGCCCGCCGCACAGCCCCGGGACCTGACCGCCGTGCAACGCAACGCCGTCGCCGAACTGCTCCGGGTCTCCCCCGTCGCCGACGAGCTGGGCCGCCGGTTCGTCGCCGCCGGGCACGAGCTGCACCTGGTCGGCGGCTCGGTACGCGACGCGCTGCTCGGCCGGCTCGGCAACGATCTCGACTTCTGCACCGACGCGCACCCCGATCAGACCCTGGGGGTGCTGGCCGGCTGGGCGGAGGCGACCTGGGAGACCGGCCGGGAGTTCGGCACCATCGGTGCCCGGCGCGGTGGGCTGACGCTGGAGATCACCACGTTTCGCGCGGAGGCGTACGACGGGGTGACCCGCAACCCGGTCGTGGCGTACGGCACCAACCTGATCGACGACCTGCGGCGGCGGGACTTCACCATCAACGCGATGGCGGTCAGCCTGCCCGAGCACCGGTTCACCGACCCGTACGGTGGCGTCGCCGACCTGGCCGCCAAGGTCATCCGTACGCCGGGAACACCGCAGGAGTCGTTCGGTGACGATCCGCTGCGGATGCTGCGCGCGGCCCGGTTCGCCGCGCAGCTGCGCTTCGCCGTGCACCCCGACGTCCGCGCGGCGATGGCCACCATGGCCCCGGACCTGGACCGGATCACCGCCGAGCGGGTCCGGGACGAGTTCACCAAGCTGCTCTGCGGCGCCGACCCGGTCACCGGGCTGCGGCTGCTGGTCGATTCCGGGCTGGCCGACCACTTCCTACCGGAGCTGTCCGGGCTGCGCCTGGAGATCGACGAGCACGCGCAGCACAAGGACGTGTACGAGCACACCCTGACCGTGGTGAGCAACGCCGTACGGCTGGAGGACGACGGCTGCGACTTCGCCCTGCGGATGGCGGCGCTCATGCACGACGTGGGCAAGCCGGCGACCAAGGCGGTCGGGTCGGACGGCCGGGTCAGTTTCCACCACCACGAGGTGGTGGGCGCCCGGCTGACCCGGCAGCGGATGAAGGCGATGCGCTACCCGAAGGACATGATCGCGCAGGTGGCCACGTTGGTCGGGCTGCACCTGCGGTTCTACGGGTACGGCCGGGGAGAGTGGACCGACTCGGCGGTCCGCCGCTACGTCACCGACGCCGGTGACCTGCTGGGCCGGCTGCACAAGTTGACCCGATCGGACTGCACCACCCGTAACCGGCGTAAGGCGGCCGCGCTTGCCGCCGACTACGACGCGCTGGAGGAGCGGATCGCCCGGATCCAGGCCGAGGAGGACCTCGCCCGGGTGCGTCCCGACCTGGACGGTAACGCGATCATGGAGCTGCTCGGCGTACCGCCGGGGCCGGTCATCGGGCGTGCCTGGCGGCATCTGAAGGAGCTACGGCTGGAACGCGGCCCACTGGACCGCGACGAGGCCGAGGCGGAGCTGGTGCGCTGGGCCCGGTCCGAAGGGATCCTGCCGGACGCCGGTTGACGGTACGCCCGGCCCGATCCACCGGCTACCGGCCGTCGTGCTGCTCGACTACCGTCGCAGGGCGGACAGGCCGGGCGACCGCTGGGCGGTCGGCGTCGGCCGGCGATCGACCAACCGGGAGGGCCAGATGCAGCCGTGCGCGGTCTGTGGCGGTGGGTCCGTCAACCAGGCCGGCTACTGCCTGAACTGCGGTACGTTGCGCGGCGTTCCACCGGCTCCGCACAGCTATCCGCCCCAGCCCGCCCAGCCGGAGGCACCGCCACCAGCGACGAACCGGGGCCGTTCCTATCTGGTGCCGCTGGTGGCGCTCGGCTCCACGCTCGCTGTGCTGGTCGCCGCGATCGGTGTGGTGCTGGTGGCCCGCACTGCCGGCAGTGGCGATACCGACCGGGTGACGGCCGATCCGAGCCCTTCGCCGACCCCGAGTGCGTCCGTGACTCAGCGTGGTTCCGCACCCCCGTCGATCGACCCCTGCGTGGTCGGCTCCTGGGAGGTGGAATCGCACGAGGAGGACATCGCGCTACCCGCGCCGTTCGGGACCGCCCGGTTCGTCGGCGTCGGGCCGGGTGCCCGGGTCGAGCTGCGCGAGGACGGACTGGGCGCCATCCACTACGGCGACGGCACCGACTTCGAAGGGGAGGTCTCCGGGATCACCGTCACGCTCACCTTCACCGGGACGATCACCTACCACTACCGCGCCCTCGATGGCGCAGTCTCCTTCACCGACGTGAACGCCGACGGACTGGTCACGTTGAGCGCACCTGGTATCGAACCGAAGGAAGAGGAGTTGGCCGGCAACATCGATCCGGCCAACTACCGGTGCGGCGGTGACACGTTGACCCAGCAGACGAACCTGTACACCGTACAGATGGCCCGGCTCTGACGGCTGGCGTCGGCGATCAGAGCCGGCGATCAGAGCCTTCGACGGAAGCGGCGGGCCCGGGGAGCGACCCGGACCCGCCGTCCTGTTTCCGGGCGCGAGGTCAGCCCTTGTCCACGCCGGTTTCGGTCGCTGATCCGGTCAGTGGCGTGCGGTCGGCACGTCCGCCGTCGGTCGCCTCCGCGCTGGCGCCACCGAGCCTGGCGAGCATCCCGGCCAGGTCGATCCCGGTCAGGTCGGTGCCGAGCTGCAGACCCTGCGCCACGTTGTTGGCCACCGACTTCGTCAGCGCCGACGCCCCGTCGGTGGAGATGACGGTCATCTTGTCGATCGCGCCCATCGGGGCGCTGGCCGCCTCCACCACCTGCGGCAGCACCTTGACCAGCAGGTCCAGTACGGCGGCCTCGCCGTACGCGGCGAACGCCTCGGCCTTGCGGGCCATCGCCTCCGCCTCGGCCTCACCGCGGGCCCGGATCGCCGCCGCCTCGGCGTGGCCTTCCCGTTCGAACGCATCGGCGATCGCGGTACGCCGCCGCTGCTCGGCCTCGCCCTCCTTGGCACCTTCGATGGCGTTCGCCTCGGCCAGTGCCGCCCGCCGGGAGCGCTCACCTTCACCAGTGAGCCGGGCCTGCTCGGCGGAGGCCTGGGCAGCGGCGATGGTCGCCTGCCGCTCGGCGTCGGCACCCAGCACGGCGGCGCTACGAGCCGCCTCCGCCTCCTGCTCTACCCGGTAGCGTGCCGCGTCTGCCGGCTTGCGTACCTCGGTGTCGAGCTGGCGTTCCTTCAGCTCGGCGTTGCGCTCGGCGACCTTCTGCTGCTCGGAGAGGATGGCCTGGTCGCGTTCGGCCTGGGCCAGTGGGCCGGCTGCCGCCGACCTGGCCTTGGCGGCGTCGATCTCGGCCGCGATGGACGCCTGCTTGAGTGACAGGTTCCGGTTGGCTTCGGCGATCGCCTCTTCGGCGAGCAGCCGTTCCTGCTCGGCTGCCTGACGGGCCCGTGCCTCGGCGATCGCCGCGTCCTTGAGCACCCGGGCCGCCTCCGGCCGGCCGAGGTCCTGCAGATAGGTGCCCTCGGCGATGATGTCCTGCAGCTGGAAGGTGTCGAGCACCAGACCCTGGTTGGTCATCGAGTGTTCGGCTTCCTCGGCGACCGCGCTGGCGAAGGCGGCCCGGTCCCGGATGATCTCCTCGATGGTGAGCCGGCCGACGATCGACCGCAGCGCACCGGCGAGGACCTCCCGGGTGAAGTCCTCAATCTCGTCCTGCTGGTGCAGGAAGCGTTGGGCGGAGGCGCGGATCGCGTCCTCCGTACCGCCGATCTTGACGATCGCGACACCCTGCAGGTTGGCGCGGATGCCCTGCTTGCTGACCGCGCCGGTGATCTCGACGTGGATTCGGCGGCTGGACAGGTCGAGCACCTGGAGCTTCTGCACGACCGGCAGGACGAACACCGAGGCGCCCATCACGACCTTCTGCCCGGACATGTCGGTGGAGCGGGAACCGTCGAGCGCCTGGGTGGTGCGACCCTTGCGGCCGGTGACGATGAACGCCTCGTTGGAGCCGGCGACCTTGATCCTGGAGAGCACGAAGAGGATGAGGACGAGCACCAACGCCGCGGCGCCGACGATCGCGATGAGCAGTGGGGGCATGCGGGTTCCTTAGGAGATGGGGTGGATCTCGATGTCACTGGATCGTGGAGATCTGCTCGACGACGACACTGGTGTCGCTGACCGCCTCGACGACGAAGACCTGGGTGCCCAGCGGGATGGTCCGGTCGGCGCGAGCGTTCAGCTTGACCGGTTGCCCGCCGAGACGGACCCGGATCTCGCCGTACCCGCCGGGGTGGATCGGGGTGATCACGACGCCGAGCGTGCCGACCAGGTCGCGGCGGGTGGGGGTCGCGTCGGTGGGCATGTCATGGGCGGCGCGGGACAGCCGCGCGGTCAGCCAGCCGGTGGGCACCGCGGCGGCGACGCCGATCGCGGCGGCGGTGAGCGTCAGGCTGGCGCTGCCGGCACCGAGCAGTTCGTTCGCGATGGCGCCGGCGAAGCCGAACGCCCCGGCGAAGCCGGCGACCACCTCCACCGACACCGGGCCGTCGGCACCGACGTTGCCGAGGTGCAGCAACTCGCCGCCGAGCAGCCCGACGGCGAGGACCGCCACCCCCAGGCCGCCGATGACGAGAAATACTAGTGTTCCGGTGTCCACACCCCGTGACGATAGCCCTTGCCTGCAAAGAGGCTCGTAGCTGGTTGACACCCTTCGATGCCGGCTCTGCCGACGATCAGGGTCGGTCAGCTGACAGCTGTCGGATACTGCCGAGCCGGCAGTGTTCCGAAGTAGCGCTCGCAGTGGATGTCCTGAACCCATGGATCCGTGGCGAGCGAGAGCAGCTGTGACTGCAGTTGCGAGTCACTGTCCAGAACGATGTTCTCGACGTACCCGTTCCGGAGCAGTTGCGGTGGGGACCATGTGACGCGGACCAGCCATCGGCGGTCCAGCCTGAGGTCGAGGGTCTGAGACACGTTGTTCCCTTCCGGTAGTTCTCGGTGCTGGTCAGCTGGTCTTGCCCGGAGTGGCGGTGGTGCCATCGGATGACCCGGGTGCCGCACGGAGCAGGCGCAGTCCCACGACGAACACGCCGGTTCCTCCGACGATGGCCAGCGTCATGGTCAGCCACCAGAAGGGCACGTCTACGGACCGGCAGACGACGGCTGTCAGAGCGGCGGTGCCGAGGCCCGCCATACACAGGATCACCAGGTTCACCGCTTGGTGGAGCTGCCCTTTCACCTCGACGGCACCTCCTGCCGTGATCAACCGACTTCTCAAGGTGACGGAGACTCTGTCCAGTTGTAGTGGGACCTCGTCCGCCTTGGCGCTCGGCCTTTCGTGGGTGAGGTCGATCTCCAGGTCTTCTTGGCCGTCCTGTGGCGGTGCTACTGCCATCCGTCGTCTCACATTCTCGTCTGCAACCCAGAGTGACCGGCGCTACGGTACAGCAGTCTATGCAACTGAGAGTAGCTCACAACGGGCGCGACACGCGCACATCACGCACACATGGCATACACGCGCTTCGCCTGGATCGCCCTGGCGTCACAGCGGGTCCCTGCGGGGGCACGGCGGGTGCGCAGGGGTGCCGCGTGGTCGCCGGCGGGCCGCAGCCAGCTTCGTGCACGGCCTTGTGAACCTCCTTCCAGTGACGTCCGCAACTCGATACGAGCGGTTGTCGCAGTGCTCCTGGGGGCAAGATTGATTCGTCAGTCAGGAGCGACTAGCTTGGCCGCATCAAGATCCAGCCGTTTGGTGGATATGGCACATCGTACGTCTGAGATGCATCAAACGCGCACCAGGTGAGCGCATGTTGAGGTCAGATGTGGCATCATGTACAACGTACGCCCGTCCGGTTACTTACAGTGACTTATGTGCAGGGGGTGCGGGTAGCCGTGAAGGAGGAAGGCAGTCATGAGCTCGGTAAGGAAAACCCCCGACGACGTGCGGTCGGCCCCGGGCGGTCGACGTCCATCCGGTCAGGTCGACCCAGCTGGCGAGAGCGCGGTCCAGCCAGCGACGGTGACCACCGGCACGCTGACCCGAGTGACGGCGAACTTCACGCCGCGAGCCATTCAGGCGTTGGAGAAGATTGCCGGTGAGACCGGTGACTCCAAGACCGACATACTCAACCGCTCGGTGCTGCTCTATGACGCGATTCTCGACGCGGTGGAACGGGGTGGCGGATCTCTGCAGGTGACCTATCCGGACGGCACCCGTGAGCGGCTGCGTTTCATCGGCTGACCGAGCCCCGAACGATCAACAGGTCGCACCATCCCACCAGATCCGACGGTTCCCGCACGGCACCGTCGCGATGACAGAATCGGCTGGTGCAGGTCCTCGTCCGGTCCAAGATCAGTAACGCTGACCTTGACGCCATCCACCAGCTCGACACGTCGTTCTCCGCCACGTCCGTCTATCAGGTCGCTGTGCGCGAGGACGGTTTCAGGCTCCGGGAGACTCCGGTGCCACCGCTGAGCCGGCGCTACGACCTGACCGAGGGTGTCACCGCCGGCAGCCGACCCTGGGATCTGTACGCGCTCGCCGTCACCGACACGCGGCCGGTCGGCTTCATGGCGACCACCTACGAGCGCTGGAACGGGCGGCAGGTCGTCAACGAGCTGCACGTCGCCCCGACGCACCGCCGGCGAGGGCTGGCCCGGGAACTGCTGGGCCTCGTCGCGGTCACTGCCCGGGAGAACGGCGCCCGGGAGCTCTGGCTGGAGACCCAGAACGTCAACATCGCGGCGGTACGGGCGTACCGCCGGCTCGGGTTCGTGCTGACCGGCATCGACACCACGCGCTACCTGCCGCCGTACGACGACGAGGTGGCCCTGTTCATGTCGGCACCGGTGCCACCACCGTTTGCCGACCCGGCCGCGGTGCCACCACCGTCTGCCGACCCGGCCGCGGTGCCACCCTTTGCCGATCCGGCCGGCGACGGCGGATGATCGACGGATGCGATGGGCGGTGCTCGACTCACCGATAGGTGGGCTTTCGGTGGCCGCAGACGACGTCGGCGTGTGTCGGGTGCTGTTCGGGCGGGCCGACGGGGTCGACGACGGACCGACCACCGACCCGACGCTACAGACGGCGCTCGACGAGCTGCGCGGCTACTTCGCCGGTGAGCTGACCAGGTTCACGGTGCCGCTGTCAGTGCGGCAGGGCTCCGACTTCGAGCGCGCCGTCTGGCGGCGGATGACCGACATCGGGTACGGGCGGACCGAGACCTACGGGGCGGTCGCCGCCGCGTTGGGTGACCGGCAGGCTGCCCGGGCGGTGGGGGTGGCCTGCAACCGCAACCCGATCCCGGTGATCGTGCCCTGTCACCGGATCATCGGTGCCGGCGGCAAGCTGGTCGGCTTCGGCGGTGGCCTGCCGCGCAAGCGGCACCTGTTGGAGTTGGAGGCCGGGGTGGCACTGCGCCAGGCCTGGAGCTGACAGTCCGCCCGGCACCGGCCACCGAGCGACGCCTGCGGGGCGGGGTCACCAGCCGGCTGGTGACCCCGCCCCGCAGGCGTGCGACGACGAGCGGTCTGGTTCAGCGCTCGATCTTGTTGGCGATGAAGTCCTCGACGGCCTGGTGGGCGTCGTGGTCGGCATACTGCTCCGGCGGCGACTTCATGAAGTAGGACGACGCGGAGAGGATCGGCCCGCCGACCCCCCGGTCCAGCGCGATCTTCGCGGCACGCAACGCGTCGATGATCACACCGGCGGAGTTGGGGGAGTCCCACACCTCCAACTTGAGTTCCGCGTTGAGCGGGGTGTCGCCGAACGAGCGGCCCTCCAGCCGGATGTACGCCCACTTGCGGTCGTCCAGCCACGGCACATGGTCGGACGGCCCGATGTGTACGTCGCTCTTGGCCATCTCGTGTGGTACCTGGGAGGTCACCGACTGGGTCTTGGAGATCTTCTTGGAGACCAGTCGGGTGCGCTCCAACATGTTCATGAAGTCCATGTTGCCGCCGAAGTTGAGCTGGTACGTGCGCAGCAGCTCGACGCCACGGTCCTCGAAGAGTTTGGCCAGGGCGCGGTGCACGATCGTGGCACCGACCTGGCTCTTGATGTCGTCGCCGACGATCGGCAGCCCGGCGTCGGTGAACTTCTGGGCCCAGGTCGGGTCCGAGGCGATGAAGACCGGTAGGGCGTTGACGAACGCGCAGCCGGCGTCGATGGCGGCCTGGGCGTAGTGCCGGGCCGCCTGCTCGGAGCCGACCGGCAGGTAGCAGACGACCACGTCGGCGCGGGCGTCCCGCAATGCCTGGGCGATGTCGACCGGGTGCTGGTCGGACTCGTGGATGATCTCCCGGTAGTACTCACCGACGCCGTCGAGGGTGGGGCCACGCTGCACCAGCACCCCGGTGGGCGGTACGTCGCAGAAGTTGATCGTGTTGTTCTCGCTGGCGCTGATCGCCTCCGCGAGGTCCATGCCGACCTTCTTGGCGTCCACGTCGAACGCCGCGACGAACTCGACGTCCGAGACGTGATAGTCGCCGAAGGTGACGTGCATGAGACCCGGGACGCGGTCGTTTGGGTCGGCGTTGCGGTAGTACCCCACGCCCTGGACCAGGGACGAGGCGCAGTTTCCGACACCGACGATGGCGACGCGGACGGAGCCCATCGCGTTTGCCTCCTTCTTGTTCTTCACGGCCGCTCCTGCTCCTGTCCGGGTTGTCCGGGCGAAGCTTCCCTGGTCTGTCCAGGCGGAGGCGGTTCGCTTGCTGCGGGTTCGTTGTGCGTGGGGTCGAGGTGGCCGGTGCGCGGGGCACGGCCGGACCGCTCGTTGGCGATCAGTTCCTCCAGCCAACGGACCTCGCGCTCGCAGGCGTCGAGTCCGTGCCGCTGAAGTTCGAGGGTGTACGCGTCGAGGCGCTCGGCGGCGCGGCTGAGCACGTCGCGGAGTCCTTCCCGGCGTTCCTCGATCTTGCGTCGCCGACCCTCCAGGATCCGTAGCCGGGTGGCCCGGTCGGTCCGGGAGAAGAAGGCGAAGTGCACGCCGAACCCGGTGTCCTCGTAGGTCTCCGGGCCGGCCTGGGCGATCAGGTCGGCGAACCGTTCCTTGCCCTCGGCGGTGATGGTGTAGACGACCCTGCCCCGTCGGCTGGTGAGCGCGGGGATCTCCACGTCGGCGGTCGGCGGGTCGTCGGCCTCGGCGATGAGGCCGTTGGTCTGCAGCCGGCGCAGGGTGGGGTAGAGCGATCCGTAGCTGATCGCGGCGCGGATGGCACCGAGTTTGGCGGCGAGTTCCTTGCGGAGCTCGTAGCCGTGCATCGGGGACTCCTGAAGCAGGCCGAGGATGGCCAGTTCCAGCATGCTGTCCCTCCTGCCTGGTCGCCGTTCGGTCGTCGTTCGCCGTTCACCGAGGTCGGTTGCCGGGAGCTGGCCAGCGGCTGCCTGCGGTTCACCGAGCCGATGTATCGGCCCGATACATCGACACGGTAGACGGGATCCGGTCGGCCGGCAAATGTTCCTCCGCATGCGATTGGCTACCGAAGGTGACGGCGGTCGCCAAGTTCAGCCCGGACCGCGTACGCTCGATTCCATGCGTTCTCAGCGGCGGATCGTCGACTACTCGCTACAGCGGCGAGCAGTGCTGCGGGACGTTCTGTCTGGCCGGGTCGGCACCTACGAAGTGTGCGATGCCTCGCCGTACCTGAAGAACGCAGCTCGGTTCCACGGCGAGTCGACGGAGGAGCCTTGTCCGATCTGCCACCGCGAGAACCTGACCCATGTGCACTACATCTACGGTGATGAGCTGAAGCAGTCCGCCGGGCAGGCCCGGAACCGGGCTGAGTTGTCGCTCCTGGCGATGACGCTGCGTGAGTTCCAGGTGTACGTCGTCGAGGTGTGTCGCGTCTGCAACTGGAACCATCTGGTCGAGCAGTACCTGCTCGGCCGGCAAGGTCTGGACCCGACCGACGCCGACGACGCGGGCGCCGCGCTGGCCGGGTCTGGTGGCGGTCCGGCGCTCATGAGCAAACGAAGGCGAGAGGCTCACCGGTGAACCCAACTGCCCGGCCGCTGCGTAGGCACCAGAGAGTGGGCAGGGCAATGTGAATGGTTGACCGGACAAGTCACGATATTTCTGATGAAGTGGCTTTCGGCTGCTGGTGCCGCTGCGGCACCAGCAGTGGGCCAACTCACGGCAGACCGGTGGTGTCGCGCGTGCGTACCACCGCAACCGGCAGGGTGTGACACATGAACACGTACGGCGACCCCAACTCCGCTCACGGGCATGCCAACAGATCAGGCACCGGCGGCGGGTACGGATCTGAGCCGGATGACCGCCAGTGGGGCTTCGGCGAGGACGACGCGCCGCCGGGACGCTCCCGTGCCCCGTACGGTGAAGCCGATGCCGGCTGGCAGCGGCCGGCTGGCCGTGCCCCGAGCAGTGGTGGACGGGCGTCGGTCGGTGGCGTCGCTCCGGTCAGTGGCAGCGCCTCGGTGGGCGGTGCCGCCGGGCGGGCGTCAGCCGGGCGGGCCTCGGTCGGCGGATCGGCCGGGCGGGCCTCGGTCGGCGGTGGATCGGCGTCGGTCGGTGGCGTCGCTCCGGTCAGTGGCAGCGCCTCGGTGGGCGGTGCCGCCGGGCGGGCGACGGTCGGCCGGGCCAGCGTACGGCCCGTGTCCCCGGCCGGCGGTTTCGGTGACGGCCCCGGTGGGCCGGGTGGCCCCGGTGGCCCCGGTGGCCCCGGCGGACCGGGTGGCCCTTCCGGCCCCGGGCGGCGTGGGCGCGGCGGCCGCAACGACCCCGCGGCGGCCAAGAAGGCCAAGCAGCGACGGCGGATCAACCTGCTGATCGCCTCGTTCGCGATTCTGATCATGCTCACCGGCGGTGCGGTGGTCGGCGGCACCTACTACACGACCACGGTGGCACTGCCCGAGGAACTGCCGCTGCCGTTGGCCAGCACGCTCTACGCCAGCGACGGCAACACCCGGATCGCCAAGCTGGGCGAGTTCAACCGGATCTTCGTGCCGGTCGAGCAGATCCCGGAGCACGTGCAGGAGGCGGTGGCGTCCGCCGAGGACCGTAACTTCTACGAACACTCGGGGATCGACTACGTCGGCATCGCCCGCGCGGCGTGGAACAACTTCACCGGCGGCAGCCGGCAGGGTGCCTCCACCATCACCCAGCAGTACGCCAAGAACGCGATGGACCTACGGGACGTTTCGTACGCCCGGAAGGTTCGGGAGGCAGTGCTCGCTTCGAAGCTGAACGACAAGTACGAGAAGCACGAGATCATGGGGTTCTACCTGAACACCATCTACTTCGGCCGTGGCGCGTACGGCATCGAGGCTGCCGCCCAGCAGTACTTCGGCAAGTCGGTCGCCGATCTGAACGTCGCCGAGGGCGCGGTGATCGCGGCGGTGATCAAGCAGCCGGAGCCGGACTCCGCCGGCGGCCACCAGGGCTTCGACCCGGCGATCAACGAGGCGGAGGCGAAGGCCCGCTGGGAGTACGTCATCGGCGGCATGATCGAGAAGGGCTGGATCTCGGAGGCCGAGCGGCCGGCCGAGTACCCGGAGGTCAGGGTGGTCGACCCGAACAGTTGCGTCATCGACTGCGGGATCAACACACCCGAGGGCAACGTCATCAACTACGTCCGGGACGAGATGGTGCAGTTGGGCATCTGCACCCCGGACACCTGCTCACAGGAGCTTCGCCAGGGCGGGTACAAGATCACCACGACGATCGACCCGAAGATGCAGGAAGCGGCGAAGAAGGCGATCTGGCGCAAGGCCGACGGTTCGGCCATGGAAGGCCAGCCGGAGAACCTGATGGCCGCCATGGTCGCGATAGAGCCGTCGACCGGTCGCGTGCTGGCCTACTTCGGTGGCGACAACGGCACCGGGCACGACTACGCCGGTCGCAACTACGAGAACGGCCAATGGACCGGCGGCCACTCGCCCGGCTCGACGTTCAAGATCTATACGCTGGCGGCGGCGTTGGACAACGACATCTCGGTCGACTCGCACTGGACGGCCAAACCGTTCAAGGTCGAGGGCACCGAGATCCGGGTGCAGAACGCCGGCCGTAACGCCGGCTGCGGCGAGTGGTGCTCACTGGTCGAGTCCACCGTCCAGTCGTACAACGTGCCCTTCTACCACGTGACAGAGCAGATCGGTGCGGACAAGGTGGTGGGGATGGCCGCCGCCGCCGGTATCCACACGATGTGGAACACCGCCGACGACAAGCCGTACGACCTCACCTCGGTCGACCCGAAGGAGGTCGCCCCGTCGCCGTTCTTCAACGTGGTCGCCTACGGGCAGTACCCGGTGACCGTGCTCGACCACGCCAACGGCGTGTCGACGCTGGCCAACCGGGGCGTCTACAACAAGGCACACTTCGTGATCTCGGTGGAGCAGAAGAACACCCAGACCGGTGAGTGGCTGTCCAAGGGTGGCGAGCAGCTCAAGCCGGACCAGCGCATCCGCCCGGAAGTGGTCGCCGACCTCACCGACGTGCTGACCCGGATCCCGGACAACATCGGCAAGGACCTCAGCGGCGGCCGCCCGGTCGCCGGCAAGACCGGCACCTGGGAGCTCAACGACGACAGCAGCGAGAACGGCGACGCCTGGATGGTCGGGTACACGCCGCAGATCGCCGCCGCCGTCTGGGTCGGCAACGTGGCAGACCGCAAGCCACTGCGGGACAAGAACAACAACTCGATCGGCGGCGCCGGTCTGCCGGCCACCATCTGGCAGCGCTTCATGAACGAAGCTCACAAGGGCATGGACGTCGCACGCTTCCCGGAAGCCCGGGAAATCGGCAGCGTCGACGCCGGCAACGGCAAATCGCCGGCGCCACCGCGGCCGGACCCGGACACGCAGGGCGGTGGCGGCGTCTGTGACGGGCCGCTGGGTGCCATCTTCTGTCCCGGCGGCAACCCGCCCGGCGGCAACGGCAACCCCAACAACGGCGGCCAGGGCAACGGAACCCCGCCCGACCCCGGCGGTGGGACCGATCCCACCGACGATGGGCAGTCCGACGACGACGATGACAGAGGCACCGGAATCGAGTTCGGTGGCGGTGGCGGCGGCACGGGTGTGACTCCCACCCCTGACCCCACCGGCTTCGGCTGATCGATATCCGGGAATCCATCGCACCGGCACCGGCCGGCGACCGGGTCATCTGACCAGGTCGCCGGCCGGTGTGTCGGTACGGGCGTTGCGACATGCCGGGCCCCGGCAGACGAAAGCCGGTTCGGTACGGCAGGATGCCTGTTCATGAGCGTGCAGCCACCGAACGGCATCGATGAAGCTGAGCGGGACGAAGTCGCCGGCCCACCCGCTGCGCATCCCGGCGCGACGCCCGACGGGGTGCAGGTCGACCATCCGTCCCGCAGCGACGCGTTCGTCCGGGGACTGTCCGAATCCATCGGCGGTCCACTCGGCCGACACGCCGCCGGGCAGGACCGGGTGTCGCCGCGGCCCGGCCGGTTCTGGACTGCGGCCCGGGTCGTGCTGGCGCTGATCTGCCTCAGTCTGGCCGCCCACTGGGTGCAGAAGTCGCCCTGCATGGACGGTGGCTGGCACAGCAACATCCAGTACACGAAATTCTGCTACACCGACGTGCTCGCGCTCTACTACGCCGAAGGACTCAACGAGGGCAAGGTCCCCTACCGGGACCACCCGGTCGAGTATCCCGTGGTGACCGGGTACTTCATGGGCATGATCGGCCTGCCGGTGCACGCACTCGGTGCCGACCGACCCGAGCTCAACCAGGCGATGTGGTTCTACAACGCCAACGCCCTGGTGCTCTGCGCGCTCGCGGTGGCGACGGTGGCGACGATTCTCGCGCTACGCCGCCGCCGCCCCTGGGACGCCGCCATGTTCGCGCTCGCCCCCGCGCTGGTGCTGACGGCCACCGTCAACTGGGACATGTTGCCGATCGCGTTCGCCGCCTTCGGCCTGTTCGCCTGGGTCCGCCAACGTCCCCTGCTCGCGGGGGTCCTGCTCGGCGTTGGCGCCGCCGCCAAGATGTGGCCGCTGTTCCTGCTCGGACCGATCCTGGTGCTCGGCCTGCGGTCGGCCAGGATCCGGGCGACGATGATCGCGATCTTCACCACGCTCGCCACCATCGTCGCGCTCAACCTGCCCGTCTACTACTTCGCCTACGACGGCTGGCGCCGCTTCTTCGACCTCAACTCGGAGCGGGCCATCGACTGGGGAACGCTGTGGTACATCGGGCGATACCTGGACGGCAAATGGTTCGCCGGGGTGGCCGGCGACCAGGGCCCGTTCCAGTGGCTCAGCGCCAACATCCCGACCCTGAACATGCTGTCGTACGCGTTGTTCGGGCTGGCCTGCGTCGGCATCGGGGCGTTGGCGATGCTCGCACCGCGCCGCCCCCGGCTCGCCGCGCTGGCCTTCCTGGTGGTCGCCGCGTTCCTGATCCTCAGCAAGGTCTGGTCCCAGCAGTTCACCCTGTGGCTGTTGCCGCTGATCGTGCTCGCCCGCCCGCGCTGGGGTGCCTTTCTCGTCTGGCAGGCCGCCGAGGTCGGCTACTTTCTCGCCTTCTACGGCCAGCTGCTCGGCGCGTCGACCGGAACGCAGATCATCCCCGAAGGGGTGTTCGTTCTCGCCGCCACCTTCCGGCTGGCCGCGGTGGTGGCGCTGGCCGTGTTCGTGATCCGTGACATTCTCCGGCCGGAGTTGGACGTGGTGCGCGGCACCTACCTGGACGACCCGGACGGCGGGGTGTTCGACGGGGCGCCGGACGCGGCGTGGGTGCACCGGATCCGGAACCGACTACTCGGCGGACCCGACTCACAGCCGGAAGACGACGGTGTCGCCGATGTCCGCCCGCTCGATGCCGAGCCCGTCGACCGGTAGGTCGATCGTGGTCTGAAACGGTGTGCCGACCACCCTGTCACGCCGGACCACCACGGTGCGTACGCCGAGTTCCCGCAGGTACGAGATGCTCGCCTGATCGGGGAAACGCTGGGTGATCTCGCGTACCTCGGCCAGCCGCTGCGGGGTGAAGCCGCTGCCACCGTTGACCACCGGCTGGAACCGGCTCGTCGACCAGAGCATCACGTGCTGGTCGAGATTCTGGCCGCTCGGCAGCACCAGGATCGGGCCGTCGTCGACCCGCATGATCTGCGGCTGCTCGGGCACCTCCGGGTGCGGGGTGACGTTGAGGCCCTCCACCAGGACGAGCAGCAGCGGCAGCAGGGTGGCCAGGCGCAGCAGCGCACCGGGCCGCTCGGTGACCCGTTGCCGGGCGATGTCGTCCACCCGCCGGACCAGCGCCGCCATCGCGCCAGCGGCGAGAATCGCCAGCAGCAGTGTCGTCCAGAGCATCATCCGACCGGGCGTACGGATGCCGTCCCAGCCGGGCAGGTACTCGAACAGCAGCCCGTAGGTGTAGGTGCCGCCGAGGAAGTTGGTGCCCATCGACAGGATCGCGGTGAGCAGCACGCCCGCGAGCAGCAGCAGGCGTTGCCGCACTGTCCAGATCGAGAAGACCAGGCCGGCCAGGGCCAGCGCGTAGAGCACGAAGCCCGGTAGCAGAGTCATCTCGGGATGCCAGGGCAGCGCGGCGCGGGCGTCGGCGTGCCGCGCGCCCCACAGCAGTGACTCTTCCGGCGCGGTGAACAACCCCGACAGCGGCGGTGAGTAGGCGGCCAGGTCGTCGAGGGTGCGGGCCGCGTTCGGGTGCAGTTCGGCAACCCTGAAGTACGGGATCGCCAGCAGTACGCCGACGGCGGCGAACAACGCGCCACCGGCCAGGTCGGTGAGCAGCAGGACGGCCCCGAACGGCTTGCGAGGGCGCCAGAACCAGGTGCGCCGAACGACGTACATGACGAACGAGACCAGGCAGCCGACCGCGAGGATGTAGATGAACGGCAGCCCGATTCCGAAGCCCAGACTGATCTGCCAGGCGGCCACCAGCCAGCCGCCGAGCGCCCAGCCGACGCTGCGCTTGTCGGGCCGGTAGCCGTACCGCAGGGTCCAGCCGTGGCCGCGGGCGAGCATCGCCAACGCCAACGGAATGCCGCCGTTGGAGACGATGTGCAGGTGCCCGGCCTGGGAGAGCAGCCACGGTGCGTACGCGTACGCGGCCCCGCCGACCGCCGCCGCGGTCCGACCGGCACCGAGCTGGCGGATCAGTGCGTAGGCACCGAGCGCCGCGATCGCGTGGGCGAGCACGAAGACGAGGTTGTACCGGAGGATCGCCGCCGTCGGGCCCTCGCCGATCATTCCGGCGGGCGCGTAGCCGAGCAGGGTGTCGGAGAAGGCGAAGGTCCAGGACTCCGGGTAGAACGTGTTCGACTGCCACAACTGAGTGGGGTCCGTCAGCAGGATGTGCCCGGACCAGGCCATCTGCCAGGCCTGCAGAGTCGGGTCCCAGGTGTCCTGCGGGATCGTGTAGAGCGGGTGGCGCAGCGTCGGCCAGGTCATCGCCACGGCGAGGGCGATCGTGGCGAGGCCGGCGAGGGACCATTCATGCCCGATCACCCGGCCCACCGCGCGGGTGGCTCGACCGATGCGCGAGGGTGGTCGCCCCGGATCGGGCGCGAACGCGACGAAGGGATCGGCCGGCTTGTCCGGCTCGTTCGGCTCGTCGGCGTCCTGCTGCACTGCGGGCTTGTCCGGCTCGGCGGCCGGTTCGTCGTGACCGATTGGCTCGTCGGCTCTGGCCGTCGTCGCCGGGGTGGCGTCGTTGTCCGGTGCCGGCGGTGCCGGGGTGGCGTCGTTGTCCGGTGCCGGGGTGGCCGACGGCTCGTCGGCCCGAGCACCGTCGCCGGTCGTCGCCTGTTTGTCGGTCATCGCGACGGATCCTGTTGCCCCAGCCGTGTCCGAAGATAGGCGATGTCGGTGGCCTGGCCCTCGCTTCCGCCGGGAGTCTCGACGATTGCCGGTGCGTCGGCCGCGCGAATGGCCGCGACGATCAGCTCCGGATCGATCGACCCGGCCTGGAGGTTTTCGTGGCGGTCCCGGCGGCTGTCGAACTCGTCCTTGGACCCGTTCGCGTGGATCAGGTCGATCCGACCGGTGATCGCCTTCACCCGGTCGACGATTCCGAGCAGGTCCTCGCCGGCCGCATGCGCGTGGCAGGTGTCCAGGCAGAAGCCGGGACCGAACTCGCCCACGGCGTCCCACAGCCGGGCGAGTGCGTCGAACCGCCGGGCACAGGCGTTGTCGCCGCCGGCGGTGTTCTCGATGAGCACCGGGAGCGGGAAGCCACCCTGCTGTTCGGCGTAGGCGAACGTCTTGCGCCAGTTGGCGAAACCGATCGACGGATCGTCGCCGCGATTGACGTGCCCCCCGTGCACGATCAGGCCCTTGGCGCCGATGTCGTGGGCGCTGGCGGCATGGTTCACCAGGAGTTTGCGGCTCGGGATACGAATCCGGTTGTTCGAGGTGGCCACGTTGATCACGTAGGGCGAGTGGACGTAGAGATCGATGTCCGAGCCGCGCAACCGCTCCGCGTCGGTACGCGGCTTCGGCGCCTGCCAACCCTGCGGATCCGCCAGGAAGAACTGGACGGCGTCGGCTTGGCGGTCGGCGGCCGCGGCGAGCGGGTCGGTGGGGTCGACGTGGGCTCCGATACGCATGGGGGCGAGCCTACGTGGCAAGCCTGACGATCCGGGCGCGGTGCCTCGGCCCGATCCGCAGGTCGCTACGGGCGGTTCCGGGGCGGGTACGCCGGGCTGATCGGGGGCGTCACCACGGTGGGGCGATGTCGTTGGTTCCGGTAGACATCGGGCTCGGCAGCCTCCCGCCCGGCGTGCCGGACCCGCCATTGCGGCAGCGAGAGGACCGCCGTTGCACGTGTCGCTGGGAGTCGGGCCGGAAGCTTCCTGGCTCACCGACCTGGCCAACCAAGATCATCCAACCGGACTATTGGCGATTCTTGCCTTAATTGCGGTAATTGGTGTATCTGCCGCTGCTATCAGGGTTATCCTTGTACAACACGGGCAGAAGCCTCGGTAGCTGCCCCCCGGCCGGCCCGGGCCGTACAACTGCACAGGCTCCGCGGGGCGCTTCATGTCCAACCTCGTCGGTGTGGTCGTTCCTCCCCAGGTCCCACCCAAAGAATGCGGACAGGGCGCCCCGCGGCTCGTGCCCACCGGGCGTGCCCGGGCTGACGCGCGGGTGTCGGCGGGCACCAGCTATTCTTGTACGGTTGTGCAGGCGGCCAGGCGACCTGGCCGGTCGTCCGCACCACGACGCTGGACCTCCTGCCACGGATGGACCGTGGCCGCCAGCCCATAGGAGGTGAGTCAGTCTTGCGTCACTACGAAATCATGGTCATTCTCGACTCGAGCCTCGAGGAGCGCACGGTCGCGCCCTCGCTCGACACGTACCTGAACGTCATCCGGACTGCCGGTGGTTCGGTCGAGAAGCTCGACGTCTGGGGCCGTCGGCGCCTTTCCTTCGAGATCAACAAGAAGACCGAAGGCATCTACGCCGTCATCGACCTGCAGGCCACGCCGTCTGCCGTCGCGGAGCTGGACCGCCAGCTGCGACTCAACGAGTCGGTGCTGCGCACCAAGGTCATTCGGCCGGAAACCCGCTGACGCGTCGTACCCGGTAGGCCCGACAGCCTCATCGATCCTGTCGCAGGGCTCTGGCAGCCTGGGCACAGCAAATCGACTGAGCGCGCGAGGAGATGGTCATGGCAGGAGATACCACCATCACGGTCATCGGCAACCTGACCGATGACCCTGAGTTGCGTTTTACCCCGTCCGGTGCGGCGGTGGCGAAGTTCCGGGTCGCCTCGACGCCCCGGTTCATGGACAAGGCCTCCGGCGAATGGAAAGACGGCGAGGCGCTCTTCCTGGCCTGCACGGTGTGGCGTCAGGCGGCCGAACACGTCGCCGAGTCGCTCCAGCGGGGCGCCCGGGTGATCGTCTCGGGTCGGCTCCGGCAGCGGTCGTACGAGACCCGCGAGGGTGAGAAGCGCACCGTCATAGAGCTGGAAGTGGACGAGATCGGCCCGTCGCTGCGGTACGCCACGGCGAAGGTACAGAAGATGGCCCGCTCCGGCGGCAGTGGTGGCGGTGGCTTCGGTGGTTCCGGCGGCGGCGGTGGAGCCTCGGGCGGCGGAAACTTCGAAGACCCGTGGGCCACAGCTGCGCCGGCCGCTTCGTCTGCACGCGCGGGCGGCGGAAACTTCGAAGAGGAACCCCCGTTCTGATGGCTAGCAACGCCCGTGATCGCAAACCAGGAGCAAGGTCAATGGCCAAGGCTGCGGCACTTCGCAAGCCGAAGAAGAAGGTGAACCCGCTAGACAAGGACGGGATCACCTATATCGATTACAAGGACACCGCGCTGCTGCGCAAGTTCATCTCCGACCGCGGCAAGATCCGCGCGCGGCGGGTGACCGGAGTAACCTCCCAGCAGCAGCGGCAGATCGCCCGTGCGGTCAAGAACGCCCGCGAGATGGCGCTCCTGCCGTACACCACCACGGCTCGCTGAGCGGAGGCACCCAAATGAAGATCATCCTTACTCAGGAGGTGTCTGGGCTCGGCTCTCCCGGGGACGTTCTCGAGGTAAAGAACGGCTACGGCCGTAACTACCTGCTTCCCCAGGGATTCGCGATCACCTGGACCAAGGGCGCCGAGAAGCAGGTCAGCTCGATCAAGCGGGCCCGCTCCGCACGGGAGATCCGCGACCTCGGACACGCCAACGAGGTCAAGGGTCAGCTGGAGCACCTCAAGGTCACGCTGACGGCCCGGGCCGGCGAAGGCGGCCGGCTGTTCGGCTCGGTGACCCCCTCCGAGGTCGCCGACGCTGTCCGGACCGCCGGAGGCCCGGCCCTGGATCGACGCCGGCTCGAACTGCCCGGCCACATCAAGTCGGTCGGCACCTACCCGGTGAAGGTCAAGCTGCACCCGGACGTCACCGCCAAGTTCGACCTCAGCGTGCTTCAGGCCAAGTAAGGTCGACCGCCGCGAGCACGACAGTCGGGCGGGCCGCACCGAATTCGGTGCGGCCCGCCCGACTGTCGTGAGACGTAGCCGGCTGCTGACCCGACCGAGGTAGGGCCCAGCCCGTGCGGCTGCCCGCCCGTGGGTCAGCGCAGCGTGCTGGAGACCACCACCGGTTCCCCCGCACCGAGGTAGAAGATCCCGGGGTAGCCGGCGGTGGCGAAGCCCTGGCTGGTGTTGCGACGCAGCACCGAGTTGGTCAGTTCCAAGGTGCCGGACCGGTCGTTGCTGACAAAGAAGATCGCTCCGCCGCCCTCCCTCGCCTCGTTGTCCTCGATGAGGCTGCCGGCGACGGTGATACGGAAAAGATTGCCGTCCGCGTAGATCGCGCCGCCACTGCCGCCGCCGGGTGTACCTGGTTTGGCCGGGTTGGCGCCGTGCCCGATCGCCGAGTTGTGGGTCAGCACGCTGTTGAGCACCGTCCAGGACACCCCGATGCTGCTCAGCGCACCGCCGTTGGCGCAGACCCCGCCATCGCCCGGCGCCCCGCCGAAAGTGCTCCGCACCACGTACACCGGCTGGTCCTGCCACTGGTCCAGCACCCGAATCGCCGCCCCGCCCAGGTCCGGGCCGGTCGCGTCACACCGGTTACGGACGAACCGGCTGTCGACGACGCGGAACTGCCCACCCCGGACGAAGATGGCGCCACCCCCACCGCCGTCGGTCTGCTCGCCGGTGGCATCACCGTCGGCGAACGTCAGGTTCTGGACCACCAATTCGGGATGGTCCTGATCGTTGCAGTGCGAAGTCGTCCAGCCCTGCGCCTCGTCGCAGGTGTTCATGTACAGGATGCGGCGCTCGCCACCGCCGCTGAGGGTGACCCGGCCGCCGCCGTCGAGGACCACCTGCCGGGCTGCCGCGTTACGGATCTTTGCCGTCCGCTTCATCGTGATCACTACCGGCGCCGGACCGCAGGAGAAGGTGATGATCCCGCCTGCGGCCACCGCCGCGACCACCGCGTCAGAGGTGCAACTGGCCGGCGTACCGTCGCCGACCGTGCGGGTCGGCCGGCTGGTGTCCACCGCACGGGCCTGCGCCGGCACCTCCGCCGCGCCGTCGGGATTGCCGGCCGGGTCACCCGACGGCGTGCCACCGGCGTCGCCCGGTGCGGCGGCACCGTCCGGGCGCGGGGCCGGCCCGAGCCCGGAGTCCCCGGACGGCGCGGCCTCGGTGGCGGGAACCGGCGCGGACGCAGCCGGCGTTGTCGCCGCAGCCCGGTCCGGGTCCTCGACGACGACGTCGCCACCGCTACTGCCGCAGCCGGCGAGCAGGGCTGCGAGCAGCAGCCCGGCGGCGGCGCGCGTGGTTGTCCGGTCTCTGCTGTGCACCGGCCGATGGTACGAGCATCGCGCACACCGTGAACAGCACGAACAGGTGGCTGTTCTGGACCGTCAGCCGATGGGCTGGCCGGTGATGGCGCTGGCCAAGACCTGCGACATGCCGCCGCCGATGACCGCCGCTGCCAGGCCGGCGCTGGACGCGCGCCAGGTGCCGCTCACCCAGCGGATCAACACCGCCAGGACCAGCGAGATCATCAACGCGTAGGCGAAGGCGGGCGCGGCGGCGATCAGCGAACTGATCGCCTGCTCGCGGGCGGAAAGACAGTCGCCGTCCACTCCGAGTACGCAGTCGTTGGTGGCGGGGGTGCCGTCCAGCGTCAGGCTCCAGATGAGGAACGCCACCACTGGAAGGGCGTACCAGGCCGCCGTGTAGAGCAACGACGACAGGTAGCCGCCCTGATCGGCGTCGATCAGCTCGTCGTCGATCCGGTACGTCAGCCGCCGCTGCGACGGCGGCTCGTAGCGTGGCCGGGACCGTGGCTCCGGGTCGGCCCGGGACCGCGGCGCACTCGGTAACGCCATCGGTGACCGTGGCGCGGACAGCGGGGTCTCCACCCACCTCGGGTCGTCCGCCGCGAGCCGGGTCCCTGACCAGAAGGTGCCTTCGCGGCCGGGTTGCGCCGACGGCCACGGATCGACCGGCGGGAGAACCTCGTCCGGCCCGGCGATGTCGGCCGCCAGCCTCTTGCGTGCTCCGGTCCGGCTGCCGGCGGGCCAACTTTCCGGATCGTCGCCCCGATGCCACTGGCCGGTGTAGTCGCTGACGCCCCGCCAACCGTTTGCCGGCTCCGGTCCGTACCTCTCGCGGTCGGCCGGTCGGCCGGTCGCGCCGGTCCGTGGCGCCTCCGGGCCCGCGCCGATGGCGCGTGGGGCGCGCGTCCACGTACCGGTGTCGGCGGACGGCTCCCGGCGTGGCGCATCTAGCTCCCGACGGGAGGCTTCCAGCTCCCGTCGAGCTGCCCGGGTACGCCGCCCTGACCTGGTGTCCTCCCGCTGCCAACCTTCCGTGTAGTCGGACTCTCGGCTCCACTCGCCGGTGTAGTCGGACTCTCGGCTCCACTCGCCGGTGTAGTCCGACCCACGACTCCACCCGCCGGTGAGGTCGGCACCGCTGCCGGCGGACCCACCGATGGCTCGCCGCCGGGAGCCCGGACGGCGGTCGGTGCCGCCGCCCGCCGCAGCGGGCGGGTCGTCCCGAAGCCACTCCGAGGTGAAGTCCGGCTCGTACCGGCGTCCGTCGTCGTCGGCTCTGCGTCGTCGGCTCGGGCGTCGGGTGTCGTCCGGCTCCCCGGGATCGCGCGCCCGCCGGCGGCCGGGTCGACCGTCGTCCCGCCACGGGTCGACCTGCTCGGCGGGCACCTCCGACCACCTCGCCGGCGGGCTCGACCAGGTTGCCGGACCGGCGCCGCTGCTGGGGACGTCGCGTTCCCAACCGCGTCGGCCGCCCGACGTCGGGGTTCCGGAGACCGGTTCATCGGAGTGCGGCCGGCTGGAGTACGGCCGGCTGGAGGTCGGCTCCCCGGAGTAGGGATCACCCGAGACCGGTTCCTCGGCGGCCCGGCGTCGGCCGCCGGGGCGGCCCTCGATGGCCCGCCGACTGCCACTGGTGGGGTAGGCCGAGTCGTCACCGGACCGCGGATCGGCGGCGGAACCACGGGAGCCGCGCCGGCCGCGTGCCGGCTGCTCAGGAATCTGCCATGACTGGTCGCGGTGCCGTCCGGCGCGACCGCTCGGGCCAGCCGGCGAGACCGGTGGGTCGGACGCCCTCGACCCGGCGGACGGTGCCGCACCGTCGTCGCGACGCCGGCGCCGCGACGGTCCGTCGTAGCCGACCGGATCCGGATACTGTGGGTAACGGGACGGCTCGTCCGAGCCAGGATCGCGGTCATCGGGCCAGCGAGTAGCCGGCCGCCGCTCACGTGAAGGGCGGTCGTCGTACTCCCAGTCCCGGTAGTCCACCGCCGGAGCCTCGCTCCCTCGCTGTCGAGCCGTGATCGGCTGAACCGGCGAATCAGTTACCGCTGATAGTAGCCGGTAGCCGGGCCTGCAGCCCGGCACGGACTTTTGTCCACTGGATGTGGACAGAGTTGCTGCAGCTCAGACGTGCTGTCCCCAGAATCGGCCTGAGTTATCCACAGGCTGTGCACAACCTTGTGCACAGGCTGTGGCCCGCTATCCACAGCTTGTCCCGAGGTTCATCAACAGGCCCGTTTGGGGCTGCCGCCCGGAGTCCGTATCGTTTCCCGGAGCCCTCCCGCACAGATGCGACGCCCCCGGTCGCCGACGCCTGCGGCGTGGCAGCCGGCGAGACGCCGACGAACAGCAGACGATGTCGTACCCGAGCAGTTCACTAGCGGGTGGTGACGTAGCGAAGGGGGGCCGGATGTCCATCACGGATGATCTGCAGGCCGACTCCCGGCCGCCGCGACCCGCCGGCCCACCCAAACCCCCGGCCCAGCCACCCGGACCAGCGGGCGGCGGCGGCCAGTTCGACCGCACTCCCCCGCAGGACATCGCCGCCGAGCAGTGCGTGCTCGGTGGGATGCTGCTGTCCAAGGACGCGATCGCCGACGTCGTCGAGATCCTCAAGTCGCACGACTTCTACCGCCCGATCCACGCGACGATTTTCGACATCGTGCTCGACCTCTACGGTCGGGGTGAGCCGGCCGACGCGATCACCGTCTCCGCCGCACTCGCCGACTCGGGCGACCTCGGCCGGGTCGGCGGTGCCCCGTACCTGCATACGCTGATCGCCAGCGTGCCGACCGCAGCCAACGCGTCGTACTACGCGCGCATCGTGGCCGAACGCGCGGTGCTGCGTCGACTCGTCAACGCCGGCACCAAGATCGTCCAGCTGGGCTACGGATCCGCGGCCGGTGGCGGCCGGGACATCGACGACGTCGTCGACCTGGCCCAGCAAGCGATCTACGACGTCACCGAGCGGCGGGTGAGTGAGGACTTCGCCGTCCTCGCCGACATGCTGCAGCCGACACTCGACGAGATCGAGGCGGTGGGCGCCCAGGGCGGCGTCATGACCGGAGTGCCGACCGGGTTCACCGATCTCGACCGGCTACTCAACGGTCTGCACCCCGGGCAGCTGATCATCGTCGCCGGACGGCCCGGTCTGGGCAAGGCGCTGGCGCTGGACACCCCGCTGCCCACTCCGGCGGGCTGGACGACCATGGGCGAAGTCACCATCGGCGACCAGTTGCTGGGTGCGGACGGACGGCCGACGACCGTCGTCGGTACCTCCGGCATCCTCCTCGGCGGCCGGTCGTACCAGGTGGAGTTCTCCGACGATTCGACGATCGTCGCCGACGCCGACCACCTGTGGCAGGTGACCCGCCAACCGGTGGCGATGGCCCTTTCCGGTGCCGGACCCTCCGCCGCGGCCGCCGGCAACTGGACCGATCCGACCGCGGGCGCACCGACCGAGGTGCTCACCACCGAGCAGATCGTCGAGGTGCTCGGCGCCGGCGGTGAGCCCAGCGTCGTGGTCACCAACTGCCGCCCGCTGGCGCTGCCCGACCGCGACGACCTGCCGGTTCCGCCGTACGAGATGGGGGTCGAGCTCGCCACCGGCGACCGGGCCCTCGACGGCGACGACAATGATGACCGGCGAATCCCGGCGGCCTACCTGCGTGGATCCGAGCAGCAGCGTCGGGCGTTGCTGGCCGGGCTGCTCGACAGCGCCGGTACGCCGCGTGCCGGCGGGCTCGTCGAGTACCGCGCCACCTCCCGACGGCTGGCCGACACGGTTCGGGAGCTGGTGGCGAGCCTGGGTTACCACTGCACCATCTCGGCCGCGACCGTCCAGGGCCGGATGACCGCTCCGCCCACGGTGTACACCGTGGCGATTCAGGCCGGCCCCGGGCAGCAGCAGCGGTACGTCACCACGGTCCGACCGGTGCGCAGCGTCCCGGTGCGCTGCGTGACGGTGGACAGCGCCGACCACCTCTTCCTGGCCGGTCGGTCGATGACCCCGACGCACAACTCCACCGCGTCGATGGACTTCGCCCGCAACGCGGCGATCCGAGCCGGCTGTGCCAGTGCGATCTTCTCGCTGGAAATGAGCAAGGTGGAGATCGTCATGCGGCTGCTGTCGGCCGAGGCGAAGGTCCCGCTGCACGTACTGCGCTCGGGTCAGCTCTCCGACGACGACTGGACCAAACTCGCCCGGCGGATGGGCGAGATCAGCGAGGCTCCGCTCTTCGTCGACGACACGCCCAACATGAACCTGATGGAGATCCGGGCGAAGGCTCGGCGGTTGCGCCAACGGCACGACCTGAAGTTGATCGTTGTGGACTACATGCAGCTGATGAGCTCGCCGAAGCGGACCGAGAGCCGTCAGCAGGAGGTCGCTGAGCTGTCCCGAGGGCTCAAGCTGCTGGCCAAGGAGGTCGAGTGCCCGGTCATCGCGGTCAGCCAGCTGAACCGTGGTCCGGAGCAACGCACCGACAAGCGACCGCAACTGTCCGACCTGCGTGAGTCGGGATCGATCGAGCAGGACGCCGATGTGGTGATCCTGCTGCACCGGGACGACTACTACGACAAGGAGTCTCCCCGGGCGGGGGAGGCGGACTTCATCGTCGCGAAGCACCGGAACGGTCCGACCGACACGGTGACCGTCGCGGCGCAACTCCACCTTTCTCGGTTCGTCGACATGGCGATCTGATCCGCCGCTGGCTGGCCGCCCTACCGATGTCCGGCCAGTACAGCGAGCCGAGACTCAGTTGATCGACCAGCCGGTAGGCGGCTGGGTCAGTCGAAGAGCTGGTTCAGGAAGCTCTTCTGCTTCTTGTTCCGGTAGTGCCCGTGGTAGCCATGGTGCCCATAGGCCGGTGCCGGCGGGTAGCCCGGTGCCGGCGGGTAGCCCGGCTGGTGTGCCGGCGGTGGATATCCGCCGGTGGGGGGCGCGGTCGGCCGCGGTGCCTGCTGGGGCTGGCCGCCAGGGCCGCCGTTCCAGGCGGCCTCCGCGTCGAGGAGTCGCTCCAATTCGCCCCGGTCGAGGAAGATTCCGCGACACTCGGTGCACTGGTCGACAGTGATACCGCTGCGCTCGTACTGCCGCATGGCTCCGTGACACTTGGGACAGTTCATCTGCATGGGTTCGACGGTACCGGCTCCGGTCTTCACCCGCCGACAGGCAGTCGGGTCACTTCATCGTCGGAAATCTGGTGAAAATCGAGGTAGTACTGGCCCACGGCTCGGAAGTCGTTCGGCCGCAGTGGGCAGACGATCTCGTCGACGACGTCGCGCAGCGAGGCAACCGCCTCGACCGAGCCGACCGGTACCGCCAGGATCACCCGGGCGGCACCCAGACCTCGGGCCACCGCCACCGCGGCTCGTGCCGTCGCCCCGGTGGCCAACCCGTCGTCGACCAACACGGCGGTTCGTCCGGCCAGGTCGAGCGGCGGACGGCCGCCCCGCAGCCGCTGTTCACGGCGGCGGAGCTCGGCGGTCTCGTCGCTGGTGACCTGCGCGATCTGCTCGGCATCGAGCCGCTGGGCGACCTCGGTGTTCAACACGCGTACCCCACCAGGCCCGATCGCCCCGAAGGCGACCTCCGGTGCCGACGGCAGCCCGAGCTTGCGGATGACCAGGACGTCGTACCGTACGCCGAGCTGGCGGGCGATCACCGCCGCGACCGGTGCGCCGCCGCGCAGCAGACCCAGTACGGTGATGTCGGGCCGGCCGGTCAGCTGCGCCAACTCGCGGGCAAGCGTCTCGCCTGCATCGTCGCGATCCCGGTACGCTCTCTCCATTCCTCTAGATGTACGCGGGATCCGTGCAGCTCGCCTGCCATCAGCTCAAATCCATCAACCGCTGAGCAGTTTGGCGACGAGCCGGCCCGTGACCAGGGCGGTCAATCCCACGCCGAGGGTGCCGGCCGCGTAGCCGGCGGCGGTCCACCGCGCCCGGCGGGAGCCGCCGGCGAGCTGGACCACCTCGTACGCGAAGGTCGAGTAGGTGGTCAGCGCCCCGCAGAAGCCGGTGGCGACCAACGGGGCCAGCCAGCTGGCCGTGACCGTTGCCACTGCGGCCAGGAAGCCGAGCGCGGTGGCCCCGACGACGTTGACGGTGAAGGTGCCCAGGAAGCTCGGTCGGCCGAGCCCGACCGTGATCCGGTCGACGAGGTAGCGCACCAGCGCACCGGCGGCTCCACCGATCATCACCAGGACGAGCGTCACGGTGCGGCCTGCGCGATGCGGGTGGCGACCGGCCGGGCGGCCGTCCCGCCGAGCCAGACGGCTGTCACGCCGCCGGCCAAGGTGCCCAACGCGTAGCCGGCGGCCAGCCATGGCCGGTCCGCGGTGATCAGGTTCGTCGTCTCGAGCGTCTGGACCGAGAAGGTGGTGAACCCACCGAGCAGTCCGGCACCGAGAAACGGTCGGAGCAACCGGTGCGGTCGTGGGTGGGCGGTGACGAGTCGCATCAGTACGGCGATCAGCAGGCAGCCGACGAGGTTGGTCCCCAGGGTGGCCCATGGAAAGCCAGCGTCGGCGGGTGGCCAGGTGGTCGCCACCGCGTACCGGGCGGCGGCGCCGAGCGCGCCACCGGTGGCCACCGCCGCGAGCACGGTGGGCGCGGTCGACCCGGCCGGCATCATCGGCCGGTCCCGGTCCCGGTCCCGGTCCCGGTCCCGGTCCCGGTCCCGGTCCCGGTCCCGGTCGGTGTCGGTGTCGGCGTCGGCCACTGGACCGCCCGCAGCGTGGGGACCCAGCTGAGCAGCGCGATCGGATACAGCAGGTAGCCGAACCGGGTCGATGGCAGCAACATGGTCGCGGCGAGCAGACCGACCCAGCAGATCAGCGCGGTGGCGGCGGCGGTGCGCGGTGGCCGGCGCAGCAGGCGTGCCGCGATGACGAGCCCGGCCGTCACCAGCAACGCGCCGGCGATGAACCGTCCGCCGGGCAGCCAGTCGGCGACCAGTTGACCCGGCAGCGGCGACTGGGCGGGAGTGCCGACCACGCCGTCACCGAGTGGGAATGCGAGCACGTTGTGCGCTACCGCGGCACCGTCCACGAGCACCGCCGGCAGCAGCGCGAGCAACGGCAGCCCGATTCCGCAGACGGCGAGCCGCCCAAGCGGGTGCCGCCCGCGGGTCGCGGCGTGGCAGAGCAGCACGACCAGGATCGGCCAGGCGAAGAGTTTGAGCGCGGCCGCCGCGCCGATCGCTGCGCCGGCTGTGCCGTACCGTCCGGTCGCACACAGCACCAGCGCGAGTAGGGCCAGGGCGAGCACCGGAAGGTCGCCGCCGCCGGTGCTCAGGGTCAGTGCGTAGATCGGCAGTACCGAACTGAGCTGCGCGGCGCGAACCAGCGTGGCGTTGCCGCCGCCGGTGGTGACCCGCCGGTACGACACGACGATCGCCGCGCCGAGGGCGGCGATCGTGGCGAGAGCGAACCAGACCCGTGCGTCGGTCCACCAACTGACGCCGGCGAGCGCCCGGGGTATCCCGAACAGCGCCATCCCTGGCTGGTACGGCAGGTAGCCGAGGAGCTGGTCCTCGGCGGGCAGCGTCATGATCTGCTGTTGTGACAGGTACGGGCTGCCGTCGGCCAACAGCCGGGCACCGGCGTCCTCGACGACAAGTACCTCTTCCTGTGCCCGGTCGGCCCGTCCGCCGGCCCGCTGTACGGCCTGGAGCACCAGCGGCACGGCGGCCACCGCGACCCAGGTGACGCCGGTGAGCCAGGAGCGGGCCGCGACGCCGGTCCACGCCGCGCCGACCTGGCCCCGGGTCGGCGCGGACCGGGCCGACCCGGTGGGTGCGTTCCCGCGATCCGGCAGCGGCGTACCGGCGTACCGGTGGATGGCGAGTTGGACCAGCACGGCGGCGGTCGCGATGGTGTAGCCGATGATCGCGACGGTGGCCCAGGCCCGGTGCGGGGTGAGCGACGTGGTGATCGCGATGACTCCGGTGAAGGCGGTCGAGATCAGGTAGAGGGCGAGATCGCCGGTGAGGCCACCTGCGTGGCGGTCGATCCACTGCCAGTGTCGACGGATCGCTCCTGGCCGGGTCTGCTGGCCCGGGTCTGCGGCGGTCGCGGCGGTCACGCTGGAAATTCTGGCAGATGGGGTCAGGCCGGCAGATGTGGGATCTTTTCCGTACGGTTGCGTTGGCCGGCCCGTCGCGACTGGTCCAGCCGGATGACCGATCCGGTGCCGTGCAGCGGGCCCGCCAGGCTTCCCGGGCGCCCGCCGGATCCGCACTGCAACACGGTGAGCAGCCGGTGGGCGGCCATCGGCCGGGCGAACAGGTGGCCCTGCCCGGCGGTGCAGCCGAGTGCCCACAGTGCCTGGCGTTGTGGCTCGCTCTCCACGCCCTCGGCCACCACCATCAGATCGAGACTGCGGCCGAGATCGACCGTCGACCGGATGACGGCGACGGCTTCGGCGGAGGTCTCCATTCCCGCCACGAAAGATCGGGCGATCTTCAGCTCATGGACCGGCACGCGGGAGAGCATCGACAGCGACGAGTATCCGGTGCCGAACTCGTCGAGCGCCAGCCGGACCCCGGCGTCGCGGAGCTGTCCGAGGACCTGGTCGACGACTTCGAGTTGGCTGATGGTGAGGGTTTCGGTGAGCTCCAGGATGAGCTGGCTGGGTGGGATGTCGTGCGCGCGTAGCCGGGCCAGAACGGCGCTGGGAAAGCGCGGATCGAGCAGGCTGCGCGGCGACAGGTTGACCGCGACCGGTACGGCGAATCCGGCTTCGGCCCAGGTGCCTGCCGCGGTCAGGGACTTGTCGAGGACGGCGTCGGCGAATGCCGGAAGCAGTCCGGACCGTTCGACGGTCTCCAGGAAACGCCGTGGGTCGAGACGTCCGCGATCCGGGTGCTGCCAGCGGGCCAGGGCCTCGGCGGCGATCACGTCACCGGTGCCGAGGTCGACTATCGGTTGGAAGCTGACGCTGAACTCGTGTGGGGCGACCGCCCGGGACAGGTCGCCGCCGAGGGCGAGCCGACCGAAGTCTGCGGTGTCCCGGCCACGGGTGTAGGTGGCGATCCGCCCGCCGGAGCGTTTGGCCTGATACATGGCGACGTCGGCGCGCCGCAGCAGCTCGGCGATGCCGCCGCTGCCGGGAGCCACGGCGATGCCGCCGCTGGCTTCGACGTTGATCCGCATTCCGTCGAGCTCCATCGACGCGCAGATCGCGGCGAGCAGCGTGTCGGCCCGGTGGGTGGCGATCGCGGGGGCCGGGAGACCGGTCAGCAGTACGGCGAACTCGTCGCCGCCGAGCCGGGCGACCATGTCACCGGCGTGGGCGGTGCTGGAAAGTCGGCCGGCGACCTCGATCAGCAGCTTGTCCCCGGCGGCGTGCCCGAGAGTGTCGTTGATCTCCTTGAAGTGATTGAGGTCGATCAACAGCAGGGCGGTGATGCCGCCTGCTGGCCGGCGGCCGAGGACCTCGGCGCCGTGCTCCATCAACCGACGTCGGTTCGCCAGTCCGGTGAGTGCATCCTGGGCTGCCTCCCGGGCGTGCCGGGCGGCGACCTGGATCAGCTCCTGGTACATGGAGGCGTTGCGTACCGCTGTACAAAGTGCGGAAGCGAAGGTACGCAGCGTGTAGTGCTCCCGTTCGGTGAACTTGACCTGACCGGTGAAGCACAACCGCAGGGTGCCGACGCTGGTCCCGCTGTCCGGGCCGACCAGTGGTACGGCGATGACGGTGCGGGTGGGGGTGGCGGGTGCGCTGTCGGGTCGGCCGTCGTAGCGCACGCCGTCGCTGTTGCCCTGGACGAGTCGGGGCGGCTCGGTGAGCTCGACCTCGACCCGGTCGGTGGAGAACAGCTCGGCGGCCTGGACCGTCGCGGCGGAGAGCACCGCGTCGAGGTCGACCACGTTGAGCGCGTCGGTGGCGCGGGCGAGGTGCTGCCAGGCCTGCTGGTCGGCTCCGGCTCGGGCCTGTCCGGCGTGGGCCAGGTGGATGCAGAGAATCAGTGGTGGGATCGCGACCAGCAGCCACTGATCGGCGACCAGGATCGCCAACGTGCCGATGATGAGCAGGTACCGCACGACTGCGCTGACCACCCGGGTGCCCCAGCCGTCGTGGAACAGCCGCCACAGATTGGTGTGGGTGGCGAGAGCGATGACGGGCAGGGTCAGCAGCTCGTCGATCACCACCGCGACGCTGTAGGCGACCGCGATCGGCACGAGCAGGCCGGCGAGGTCGCTGGGCGGGGAGGTCCAGCCGAGCAGCTGCAGGGCCAGGCCCGCCGCTGCGGCGATCAGCATGTTCTTGGCGATGGCGAAGAGGGCCTTGATCCTCGGCAGCGGTCGGACGATCAGCACGACCCCGACGCCGAGACCGGTGGACAGGACCACCAGAGGGGCCGGGGCGACGGCCAGCCCGATGACGATCGCGGTCTCGCCCCAGGTGATGGCGTGCGAGGTGGAACGGATCCGCAGCCGCCATTTGACCGTGTATCCGACTGCGGCGAGAAAGATGAGACTGGCCATCAGTGCGAGTTCGGTGACGGTCGGAGCCATCGTGCCGGCGACCAGGTAAAGCGCCGCGATACCGACTAAAGAGGCGCAAACGACGACGAGACCGATGAGTGGCAACAGCCACCTATCGGTCTCAGCATCGCGTCTGTCCGTGCGAGTCACAATCGTTCCCGGTTCCGACTGGAAAGCCGTCACGTGCCTCGCAAGACTACTCGTCGTGACCCGTTGACAACAGGGATCACTGCCACTCGTGAGCGCGCATCTCCGCCTCCTCCAGAAGATTCACCGGATTTGATCCGATTCTTTGTGTTCGACTGGAGCAAAGCGTAAGTTGCGTTATGCGGTTTGCATACTTATAAATGTCCATATGTGCAGATTAAGTGAACGTTGGCATGGTTTGTCACCCTGAGTCCCTGGGTGCAAACGGAACGCTTTCGAACACGTTCGCTCGTATCCTTAGGATTTCCTTAGGGAATTGCCGGCACTCCCTTACCCGTGCCCTGGCCGGCCCACGCTGCCGGTGATGGGTGGTCGATCGGCGGTCACACACCTTGATGACACAGGTGAGTGACCGCCCAGCGCTATCCCTCGCTAGGGTCGTTCAGGTGACCAAGGCGCAGAATCTGACCCATGTCGACGAGGCCGGTGCCGCACGGATGGTGGACGTCTCCACCAAGACGCCGACCATCCGGCGCGCGGTGGCAGCCGGTTGGCTGCGGACCACGGCCGAGGTGGTCGACCTGCTTCGCCGCGACGGACTGCCCAAGGGTGACGCGATCGCGGTGGCCCGCATCGCCGGAATCATGGGTGCCAAGCGCACCCCCGACCTGATCCCGCTGTGCCACCCGATCGCCCTGCACGGCGTCACCGTCGACCTGACCCTGCACGACGATGCGGTGGAGATCGTCGCCACCGTCCGTACCGCTGACCGGACCGGTGTCGAGATGGAAGCGCTCACCGCCGTCGCCACGGCCGGCCTCACCCTGATCGACATGGTCAAGGCGGTCGATCCGGCGGCCACCATCGACGGGGTACGGGTGCTGACCAAGGAAGGCGGCAAGACCGGCGACTGGCAGCGACCGGCGGACCGGCCGTGACCGGGTCACCGCAGGGTCGTCAGCCGGCGGGCTCCGACCCTGGTCCGTACGCCTGGGTGGTCGTCGCCTCCAACCGGGCCGCCGCCGGGGTCTACTCCGACACCAGCGGGCCGCTGCTGGTGGCCGGACTGCGGGAACTGGGCTGCCGGGTGGCCGAGCCGGTGGTCGTGCCGGACGGCCCACCGGTCACCGAAGCGCTGCGCCGGGCGATCGCGGCCGGCGCCGTGCTCGTGCTCACCAGCGGCGGCACCGGCATCACCCCGACCGACCGGACTCCGGAGGCCACCCGGGCGGTGCTCGACTACGAGATCCCCGGGATCGCCGAGGCGATCCGGGCGGTCAGCCGATCAGCCGTACCGACCTCGGCCTTGTCCCGGGCCACCGCCGGGGTGGCCGATCGGACCCTGATCGTCAACCTGCCCGGCTCCACCGGCGGTGCCCGCGACGGTCTCGCCGTACTCGGGCCGATCCTTCGGCACGCGCTGGACCAGTTGGCCGGCGGCGACCATCGACGTGGCTGAGCCGGCCGAGCGTCACTACCGACCGGATAGGCTCGCCCGGTGACCGCCACCCCGCCCGTCGACTGGGCACTGGCCCGCGAACTCTGCCACGCCGCCGGCCGGGCCGCCCGGCGGCCGGCCCGGCGACTGCCGTTGCCCCAGACCGACGGGCGCACTCTCGCCGCCCCGCTGGTCACGCTGACCGACCTGCCGGCCTTCCCGACCGCGAGCATCGACGGCTGGGCGGTTCGCGGCGGCGGGCCCTGGCGGATCGTCGGCGAGGTGCTCGCCGGGGCGGTACCGACCGCACTCACCGACGACGGCACCACGGTGCGGATCGCCACCGGGGCGATGGTGCCGCCGGGCGCCACCAGTGTGCTGCGGGTCGAGGATTCGACGACCGACGCGGCGGGACTGGTGCGTGGCGAGCCGCGGGCGCGACCCGAGTGGCGTAACCCGGGGGAGGAGGCGTCCGTCGGTGAGGAGCTACTGCCGGCCGGGACTCCGGTCGACCCCGGGGTGATCGGTCTCGCCGCCTCCTGCGGCTACGACACGCTGCTGGTGCACCGCCCCGTCCAGGCCGCTCTGCTGGTCTTCGGCGACGAGTTGCTGACCACCGGGCGGCCGGGGGCGGGCAGGGTCCGCGACGCGCTCGGCCCGGCCGTGCCGGCCTGGCTGCGTCGCTACGGCTGCGAACTGCCAGCCACGGTGGGGATCGGCCCGGTCGCGGACACCCTCGACGCCCACGTCGACGAGCTACGGTCCGCGTTGTCGCGCGCCGATCTGGTCTGCACCACCGGCGGCACCATGCACGGGCCGGTCGACCACCTGCATGCCGCGTTGCGGGTGATCGGCACCGAGTACGTGGTCAACACCGTCGCGGTCCGGCCGGGATTCCCGATGCTGCTCGCGCGGTTGACCGGTGCCGACGGGCAGGACCGTTTCGTGGCCGGGCTGCCCGGTAATCCGCAGTCGGCGATCGTGGCGCTGGTGTCGCTGGTAGCGCCGCTGCTCGCCGGGCTGCACGGTCGGGCGGCGCCACAGCTGCCGCAGCACCGGCTGGGCGCGCCGGTGCCGGGCCGTGGCGACTTCACCCATCTGGCGCTGGTACGCGCGGATCCGGTGACCGGGATGGTGTACCCGGTGCGACACGTCGGGTCGGCGATGCTGCGTGGCCTGGCGACCGCCATCGGATTCGCGGTGATACCGCCCGGCGGTGCCGGCCGGGCGGGCGACGAAGTGTCTGTCGTACCGCTGCAACTGCTGCCCGGGGAGCGACTGACGTGACCGTACCGATCCGGCTTGCCCTGGTGGCGGTGACCTCGGAACCGCTCGACCTGGCCGCGCACGAGGCGGCGGTGGCCGATTCGCGCGCCGGTGCCGTGGTGTCCTTCCAGGGTGTGGTCCGCGACCACGACCACGGGCGTACGGTGACCCGGCTCGAGTACGAAGGCCATCCCGGCGCGGCCGGCGTGCTGCGGGAGGTGGCCCGGGAGGTGGCTGCCGATCCGGCGGTGTACGGGGTCGCCGTGTCGCACCGGCTGGGCCCGCTGGCCATCGGCGACGTGGCCCTGGTCGCGGCGGTGAGCACCGCGCATCGGGCGGCGGCCTTTGCCGCCTGCGCCCGACTGGTCGACGAGGCGAAAGCCCGGTTGCCGATCTGGAAGCGACAGATCTTCGCCGACGGGACCGAAGAGTGGGTCAACTGCCCGTAGTCGACTGTGCGCTTCCGGTAACTTTTCGGCGGTGTCGGATCTGCGGCTGGGGATCGGTGTAGAAGGCCGGCTCGGCGCCCGGCCGCCACGGCAGGGCCGCGACGAGCGCGATCAGCGCCAAGGCGAGCGAGTTCTCCATCACGACGCCGAACAACCCGTCGTGGTAGTGCGACACCTGCGGCAGCTGGTGCTCGTACGGCCAGATCGGGGAGATCAGGAACAGCAGGTACAGCGCGACGGCGGCGGTGGCGTGCCGCAGGCCGGTCAGCGCGGGGAACCAGATCGGCGTACGCAGGCCGGCCACCCCGCTGATCCCGGGGCCGGTCGGCGGATAGGTGCGGCGCGAGATGAGCCCCCGGCTGGCGCTGCGGCGGCGCAGTGCCGCGTCGGCCAGCACGATGATCGCCGGAATCACGAAGACCAGGTGGTGCGACCAGCTGATCGGGCTGATGACGTTGGCGGTGAGGCCGATCAGGGTGAAGGCGGTCAACTCGTCGCCGTCGGCGTGTGCGTGGGCGGCCCGGGACAGCCCGAGGGCGAGCAGCAGTGACGCGAAGGAGATCCAGAGCAGGCCGGGGGTCTGCATCGAGTCGTACAGCCGGGCCAGTACCCCGGCGAGCGACTGGTTCGGCGTCATGTCGGCCACACCGACCCGGCTGGTGTCCCACAGCACGGAGGTGAAGTAGGTCGCCGACTCGTCCGCGGCGATGAGCATCGCGCCGATGGTGACCGCGGCCCCGGTGCCGATCGCGGCGGCGGCCGCCCGCCACTGCCGGGTGACCAGCAGGTAGACGATGAACAGCGCGGGCGTCAGCTTGATCGAGGTCGCCAGGCCGATGCCGGCGCCGGCCCAGATGCCGCTGAAGAAGAACCGGCGCAGCGGGCCGCCAGCGGCCAGCCGGTGTGGCACCGGCGCGGCCCGCCAGCGCAACGCCACCAGGTCGGCGATGACCAGGCCGAAGAGCAGCAGGTTGACCTGGCCGTACCCGAGGGTTTCCCGGGAGGGTTCGATGGCTACGGCCAAGGGCACCGCGAGGCCGACGACGAACCACCGTGGCCAGCCACAACGGTCCGCGATCGGACCGAGCAGGACCATGAGTACGGCGGTGAGGGTGACGATGCCGAGGGCGACGTTGATCCAGCCGGCCGTGATCATCGGCACCAGCGCCATCGGCAGCATGGTGAGCCCGGCGAACGGTGGGTAGGTGAAGCCGAGCGTGGTCTCCGGTGCGATGAACTCGTACAACTCGCCGCCGTTGGCCCACCACAGGATCGCACCGTGGTAGATGCGCATGTCGAAGAAGTTGTACGGCCTACCGAAGGTGCCGATCGCCAGCCACGCGATATAGCAGGTCAGCGCGACGAGACCGATCCGTAGCAGCGTGCCCCGCTCGACGCCACGGCCGGCGCGAAGGAGTTTCTCCAAGTGGGCCCGGCGTAGCGGAGCCAGACGACGGACCCGGTCCCGGACGTCCGTCACCATGAAATACCCACCCCCGGCTATCGGTTGCCCAGAACTTCAGCGCCCGTCTGAGCCTAGAACGCAGCGGCGTCCGACACCGGGCGCGTTACCCTACCGTGTCCGATCCCACACTAGTTCGCGACATTTCAACCTCGTTAACGCAGTGTGGCGTGTTCCGTATGATTCGTAGCGCTCAATGGCAAACTAAGATATGAAGTCCGATATTTACGGACTACGCTGCGTGCATCGGGGCAGTTCAGGCCGCCATCGCGGGATCACCGGCCACCGGGCAGCCGACGGGCCACGGCAGCGGACCTGACCGCTATCCGCGCGTCCCGCCGGGCCGAGTGCATCGCCCGCCGGACCGACCTGCGACTCTGGCGAACCGCTCGACCGGTCCGCCACCGCAGGCCCGGGCGACCCCTAGTATCCGCCGCGGCGAGGAGCAACCCACCGAGAAGTCCCAGATTCTTGAGGAAGTGCACCTGATGGAGTTGCCGTTCGGCCGGGTCCGAGGTCGACCAGAACGGATGTCCGGCGATCGTCGTCGGCACCAGCGACGCAGCCAGCACCGCGGCCGCCGGACGGGTGCAATGACCGGTCGCGAGCAGCATGCCGCCCACGAGTTGGCTGGCGCCGTGCATCCGTACCAGGCTCTCGGGGTCGGTCGGCACTCGTGGTGCGGCGCGGCCGAGCATCGGTCCGACCTGATCGGTGACCGGCTTCGCCCGGTCGACGTACGCCGCAGGGTTGGCCACCGCGCGGGCGCCACTGACGAGGAAGATGCCACTGAGTAGGGCGCGGGCAGCGGTACGTACGGGTCTCATGCTTCATTCGTACCCGCTTGGCCGGTCCGCTATGCCGCAAACCCGGATGCTCGACTCAACCGGGCTGGGTGCGCAGGTAGCGGCCGAAGTGCGGAACGGTGAAGGCGACCGTGCCGCGTTCGCCCGAATAGATCAGGCCCTTTTTGATCAACGCGTCCCGGGCCGGCGACAGGCTGGCCGGCTTGCGCCCCAGCGATCGGGCGATCTCGGCGGTCGGCACCGCCGCGTCCGGGTCGACATCATCGACCACCCGCGCCGTGGCGGACGGGTCGGCGGCACCAGCGAGTGACGCCATCGCCCGCATGTACTCGCGTTCGGCCGGTGTCGCGCGCTCGAATCGGGAGCCGAAGAAGCCGACCGCCAGTTCCGCCTCGGCCTCGGGCGCGGCCATCCGTACATCGGCGGCGGTGATCGGTGAACGCGGCGCGTTGTCCCACGTCGCCTTGCCGTATGCCTGGACGAAGTACGGGTATCCGCCCGACTTGTCGTACAACAGGTCGAGGGCCTTCGCCTCGTACTCGACCTGCTCGCGAACGGCGGGTGCGGTCAGCGCCTGATCGGCGGCGACCCGGTCCAACCGGTCGATGCGCTGGTAGCGGAAGAGCCGCTCGGAGTAGGACTTCGCGGCGGACAGCACCGCGGGCAGGTGGGGCAGTCCGGCGCCGACCACGATCAACGGCCCGCCGAGCTGCGACAGTTCGTGGCAGGCCGCGCAGAGCGCCGACACGTCGTCGGTGCCCACATCCTGCATCTCGTCGATGAACAGCGCGATCCCGGTGCCGACGTCGGTGGCGACCGCCGCGGCGTCGGTGAAGAGCTCCACCAGGTCGATCTCGATGTCACCCGAGTCGGCCCGACCGGTGGCGGTCGGCACGTCGATGCCGGGCTGCCAGCGGTCGCGCAGCCGGAGCGCGGCACCACGTCCGCCGGCGGCCGCCGGGTTCGCGCGCAACGCGAAGGCCTTGAGTACGCCGAGGAAGTCGTCGATCCGCTCCGGTGCCCGATGCCGGGGGGCGAGTTCGCGTACCGCCATGTGCAGGGCGGCGGCGACCGGTCGGCGCAGCGACTGGTCCGGCCGGGCCTCGATCTTGCCGGTGCCCCACAGCCGGCTGATGGCTTGCGACCGCAGCGTGTTGAGCAGGACGGTCTTGCCGACACCGCGCAGGCCGGTGAGCATCAGGCTGCGTTCAGGGCGGCCCCGGGCGACCCGTTCCAACACGACGTCGAAGACGTCGAGTTCGCGGCCCCGGCCGGCGAGCTCCGGCGGGCGTTGGCCGGCACCGGGGGCGTACGGGTTCCGGATCGGGTCCACGTCTGGCACCGTATCGGCTCATCTAGCGTGATCGCTAGATCCAGCTAGAAGACGCGATCGTGTCGTTCTCGACTGCAAACTAGGGCTCTCTAGCTTAGATGCTAGAGAGCCCTAGTTTGCCGAAGCGGGTGCGGCCAGCCGGCCGGCCCGAGCAGGGAACTTCGCCGGCTCAGAGCTCCTTCATGCAGAGCACATAGTCGAGGATCGCCTGGTCGCTGTCGTTGACGTACGTGGTGTCGGTGTCCTCGTGGCCGAAGACCGGATCGTCACAGCGCTCCGTGTCGGTGGTCAGCGGGATGCGGGCGAGCACCTCGTACGAGCCCGGCTCGCAGGCGACCTTGCGCAGCACCGCGTCGGAATCCGTGCCGTCGTTGACGACACAGTCGCCGACCACGATCAGCCCAACGGTGTCACCGTCCTCGGTCGGCGGCACGCCGGACTCCGCATCGTCGTCCGGCGACTCGGCCGGCGTGCCCACCGACGGCGACTCGACCGGACCGCTCGCGGTGCTGGTCTCGCCGTTGGCCACGGCGAATGCCACGAGGCCACCGCAGCCGCAGAGCACCAGTAGCACCACCGCGCCGATCACCAGCCCGATGATCAGCCCAACCCGTGACTTCTTCGGCGGCTGACCGCCTGGCATTCCCGGCGGTGGCGGACCCCAACCGGGTGGCGGTGGCGGCGGGTAGCCACCCCCGGAGCCCGGCGGCGGGGGGTAGCCGCCGCCACCCGAGGTCGGCGGTGGGAAGCCCGGCTGCCCACCCGGTTGATAAGGCGACTGGTACGGCGTCGTGGGATCGGGGTAGCCGCCGCCGGACACCGGTTGCGCACCCGGGGGTGGGTAGCCGCCACCGGCCGGATACTCGCCCGGTGAGGGATACCCGGGCGGTGGCGGAAAGGCCTGACCGGGCGGCGGATATCCGGGTTGGCCGGCGGGGTCGTCGGGCTGTCCCGCACCGGGGTGGCCCGGCGGACCGTAGCTGGACATGATCTCCCTAGCGTCGTCGCTGCAGCGGGGTCGAGGTGGTCTGGCAGCGTAGCGCGGAACAACCGTGCTACTCAGCACGGTAACCAACGGTCGCCAACTGCCGGCCGGCCGGCAGGTCGGACGTGGGCGGGGCGACAGGTCCCGGCCGGCGCGACTGGCGTCCCGGGCATCGTCGCACTAGCCGCCGAACCACTCAGCTCCTGGCGCCGTCGCAGCTCAGCGCTGTTTGAGACAGAGTACGAAGTCGAGCGCGTCGAGTTGGCTGTTGAAGAAGTACCAGTTGGTGTAGCCGGTGACGTCGGCACACTTCGTCTTCGCGTCTTCCTCACCCTCAGTGACCCCATCGAAGCGGGCGAGCACCTCGTACGCGCCGGCGTCGCATTCCGTGATGGCCAACACCGGCGTCGCGTCGTCCTCCTCACCGTCGGCCTCGTTGCGCACGCACTGGCCGACGGTGACGAAACGGGCGTCGTTCGACGCCGTCGGTGTCGGTGCCGGGGTGGGGTCGTCGTCCTGGACTGGTTCGGGCGTGGGGTCGGTGCCAGCCGACGGCACCACGGCCGGGTCGACCTGCGGGTCCGTCGTCGGCACCGCCAGTCCTTCCCCGCCGTTCTGCGGCTCGGCCCGGTTGATCAGGTAGATCCCGACCGCGCCGCCGCCACAGAGCAGCACCGCCAAGCCGATCACCACCGCGAGCAGCGCGCCGCTCACGCCGCCGCTCTTCTTGCCGGGCCGGCCCGGTGCCGCTGTCGGCTCCCAGGCTGGCGCTGCCGGCGGCTGCTGGTGCTGGCCGGCCCCGGGCTGCTGCCAGGTCTGCTCAGCGGCACCCGCCCACCCCGGCGCCGGTTGCGTCGCCGAATGCCAGTTCTGGTCACCCGCCGACGTCTGCTGCCCGTACCCCTGCCAGTTGGGTTGCGCGGCCGGGGGTTGGCCGGCCTGCCAGTCGGGTTGCGCGGCCGGGGGTTGGCCGGCCTGCCAGTTGGGGTCGTTCTCGCCGTGCCAGGGTTGTTGTGGCCCGGCGGGGGGTGGGGTACCGCCCCAGGGGTCGTTCCCGCCCCACGGGTCTGACGGCTCCCGGAACGGCTCCGGCGCGTGTCGGTCAGCCCACCGGTCCGGCTGCTGATCCGGGTACGGCCCGCCGGGCGGTCCGTATTGCGACATGTCCTGTCCTCCTGCACGGCGCGGGTCGATCTGGTCACCCGCTTGGCCTGGCGGTGATGACGCCACCGTAGCGTGAGCACCCCATGAGCTCACCTCCCCGAAGTACGCCAACTCCCGGAGCTCCGCCCGATTCGGGCGGACTTGCCGGGTCGACAGTTGCCGACTCCGTGGGCGTGTCGGCAACCCGACCGGCGATGGTCTGGTCAGCCCTGCTGATCGTCTACATCGTCTGGGGATCCACCTACCTGGCGATCCGGGTGGTGGTGGAGACGATGCCACCGATGGTGTCGGCAGGGGCCCGGTTCGGGCTGGCGGCGGTGCTGCTCGCCGCGATTCTGCGGGTACGCCACGGTCGACGTGCGCTGCGGGTCACCGGCCGGCAACTCGTGGGGGCGGCGCTGGTCGGGGTCCTTCTGCTCGCCGGTGGGAACGGACTGGTGATGCTGGCCGAGTCCGGTCCGCCGGGGGTCGCCGTGCCGTCCGGCATCGCCGCGTTGCTGGTGGCGGTCGTCCCGCTGCTGGTGGTGCTGCTCCGGCTGGCTGTGCGGGACCGGCCACGGCCGACGACCGTCGCCGGGGTGCTCGTCGGCCTGGGTGGGCTGGTCGTCCTGGTCGCTCCGACCGGTGCCGCCGCCGCGCCACTTTCCGGCGCGTTGCTCGTGCTGGCGGCCGCCACCTCGTGGTCGACCGGCTCGTTCATCTCCAGCCGGATCAGCATGCCGTCCGACGCGTTCGTCGCCACCGTCTACCAGATGGCCGCTGGCGCGGCCGCGCTGCTGGCGATCGGGGCGCTGCGGGGCGAGCTGCGCGGCTTCGACGTGGCTCAGGTCTCGGTGAGATCGTGGGCGGCGTTGGTCTACCTCCTGGTGGCCGGGTCGTTGATCGCCTTCACCGCGTACGTGTGGTTGCTGCAGAACGCGCCGATCTCGTTGGTGGCCACCTACGCGTACGTCAACCCGGCGGTCGCGGTCGCCCTCGGCGCGCTGTTCGTCGCCGAGCCGATCACTCCCCGGGTGCTGCTCGGCGGTCTGGTGATCGTCGTCGGGGTGGCGTTGGTGGTCACCACCGAACGACCCCGGCTGAACCGGCCCCGGTTCAGCGGACGAAGGGGGTAGCCCGGCCGTCGCGGATCCCGAGGATGTGTCCCCGGATGTCGACGTCGCCGAAGACCGTGCCGCGGAAGAGCATCCGGGGCCGCTGACTCATGGTAGTCAGACTCGAGCCAAGGGTCACTCGTATGAATGTGTGGCCAGCGCCTGTCGGCCAAGCGACAGTCGTCGATGGTCACAGTAGCCGCAGTTGGCGATCCTTCGGACGACGCGGACCTTCTTCGCCCAGCCGGTCGAACAGGCCGGCATCGATCGCGTCGAGGAACGGCGTCGGCCGCATCGGCCGTTCCTGACCGTGCCGGACCCGCCGGCCGGCGTGTGACACGTACAGCCGGTCCTGAGCCCGGGTGAGCCCGACGAAGAACAGCCGGCGCTCCTCGGCCACCTCGTCCTCGCTGGGGGTCGTGCCCGGAAAGCGCAACGGGAGCAGCCCGTCCTCACAGCCGACCAGGAAAACCACCGGGAACTCCAGGCCCTTGGCGGCGTGCAGGGTGAGCAGGGTGACCGCCTCGGCCCGGGGGTCCATGGCGTCCACCTCGGCGCCGGTGTCCAACAGCGACAGCAGCATCGGCAGGTCGTCGCCGCAGCGCCGGGCCAGTGGGCCGAGTAGTTCCACCGCCGACCAGATGTCCGCCGGGACCAGGTGCGGGCCGGCGGCCGAGTCGAGCGTCGGCGTGGTCAGCCGGTCGGCCAGGACCTGGCCGGCGAGCCGGACCCGGGCGGCGAGCGAGGGCTCCGCCGCCGCGTCGGTGTGCCGCAACTCCCGGGCGATCGCCGTCACCCCCGGCCGGTCCCGCAGCCGGTTGTGGGACCGCTTCTGCACCGGAACCCCGGCGCGGGTCAGCGCCTCCACGATCGCCCCGGACTGCGCGTCGGTGCGGTACAGCACCGCGATGTCGGAGAACGACACCGTCGACGACTGCCCGTCGATCCGCCCTGAGTCCAACGAACGGTGCGACACCCCGCCGACCAGTTCGTCGACCGTGCGCACCACGAACGCCGCCTCCTCGGCGGCGGTGCCGGCCGGATACCGGCCGATCAGCGGTGCCTGCGGATCCAGTCGGGCCGGCTCCAGCCGTCGGCCACGGACCAGCGAGCTGGGGGCGATGGCCTGCACCGCGGCTGCCAGGATCGGTGCCGCCGACCGGTAGTTGCGGGCCAGCCGCACCAGCCGGGCGTCGACGAAGTCCTCGGAGAAGCGCAGGAAGTAGCCCACGTCCGCACCACGGAACGAGTAGATCGCCTGGTCGGGGTCGCCGATCGCACACAGGTTGCCGTCCGCCGGGCTGAGTTGCCGCAGCAACTCGTACTGATCCGCGTCGACGTCCTGGTACTCGTCGACGAAGATCCACCGCCAGCGGTCCCGGTACCGCCGTACCAACTTGGGGTCGTCGCGCAGCAACCGCAGCGGCAGGGTGACCAACTCGTCGAGGTCGACCAGGTCGGCGGCGCGCAGCAGCTTGGCGTACGCGGCGTCGTCCTCGCCGGCCTCGGCGCGGGCCTGGGCCCGTTCGGTGTCGTCGGCGATCCGGAAGCCCTTCGCCAGCCCGGCCGCCTTCGGGTTCTCCCGCAGAATGGTCAGGCCCAGCGAGTGGAACGTGGCGACGGTGATGTCCTCGGCCACCGGCCCGAGCAGCCCGTCGAGGCGGTGCCGCAGCTCCTCGGCGGCCCGGCGGGTGAAGGTGATCGCCAGGCAGCGCTCGGGGTAGACGTTGAGCTCGGCACAGAGGTAGGCGATCCGGTGGGTCAGCGTGCGGGTCTTGCCGGTGCCCGGGCCGGCCACGATCAGCAGCGGCCCGCCGGGTGCCGACGCGGCGACCCGTTGCATCGCGTCGAGGCGGTCCAACAGCCCGGTGCCGACCTCCTCCATCCCGGCCAGCATCGGCTCGAACGGCTCGTGTGGCGACGGCGCCGGCGGCGGCGGAATGGGGGGCGCGGCCGGCGCCGCGCTCGCCCGGCCGGTCCGCACCGGTCGTCCCGCGCTGGCGGCTCGGGTGCCGCGCCGGGCCGCGGCCGGGGCCGGTCCGCCCGCGGCTGTCGGCTCGCCGGCCGGTCGCTGCGCCGGTACGTCGAACAGCGCCTCCGGCTGGCTGCCGGCCCCGCCGGCCAACTCCTCGGGTGCGAACATCGTGATAACCCCGTACTCGCCGTCGTAGCCCGGCACCCGGCGGACGTCGCCGCGGCGCAGCCGCTCGATCGCCTCGCCGAGCAGCTCGCCGCCGACCCGGCGGATGTCGTCGACCGGGACCTTGGTCAGGATGTCCAGCTCCGAGCCGAGCGTGGCGACCAGGTTGACGACCTGGCCTTCGACGGTCTTGGACCGGGCACCGACCCGGTTGATCTCGCCGACGATCTCCGGCAGTGCCACCAGGTGGGTGACCTGCTTGGCGTTCGCCGGCCGGTGCCCGTCGGCCCGGTCGGCGAGGTCGGCGACCCGGCTCAGTACGCCGATGGTCAGCGGTTTGCCGCACTCGGGGCAGTTGCCGCCGGTCTGTCGGGTCTGCTCCGGTGCCCAGTTGACGCCGCAGTTGCGGTGCCCGTCGGCGTGGTACTTGCCCTCCTCGGGGAAGAATTCGATCGTGCCGACCAGCCCGTCTCCGGTGCGCAGCGCCTCGCGTACCGCGTAGTAGTCGAGCGCGCTGTCCAGCACGGTGGCCTCCCGGGCCAGCGCCGGCGGCGAGTGGGCGTCGGAGTTCGACACCAACTGATATTTGTCCAGGTGGGACACCCGCCAGTTCATCGCGGGATCCGAGGAGAGCCCGGTCTCCACCGCGAAGATGTGCTCGGCCAGGTCCGCGTAGCAGTCGGCGATCGCGTCGAAGCCGGACTTGGAGCCCAACGCGGAGAACCACGGCGTCCAGATGTGCGCCGGCACCAGATAACCATCCGGGCTCGCCGCCAGGGTGATCTCCAGCAGATCGCGGGAGTCCAGGCCGAGGATCGGCCGCCCGTCCGAGCCGAGGTTGCCGATCCGCCCCAGCGCGGTGTTGAAGCGGGCAACCGCGTTCAGGTCGGGCAGATAGATCAGATGGTGCACCTTCCGGGTGCGGTCGTCCCGTTTGTAGATCGTCGAGATCTCGACGCTCAACATGTACCGCACCGGGTTCGACTCGGCCTCGCTGGCCAGTCGGGGCGGCAGCCGTCTGGCCACGTCCCGCTCGGCCTCGGGGCTGAGCCGGTACAGCCCCGGCTCGGCCGGGCGCAGCGACTCACGCAGGTGGTCGAACCAGGCCGGGTGGGTGAAGTCACCGGTGCCGAGCAGGCTGACGCCCTTGCGCCGGGCCCACCAGGCCAGGTTCGACATGTTCAGGTCGCGACTGCAGGCACGCGAATACCGGGAATGGATGTGCAGGTCGGCGACGAAGGATCCGGGACCCGTGGAGCCGGGGGAGGGCACGGCGCGGTACGGGGGCACGCCGCATCCTGCCACGACGGCAGGCCGTTCGGCGTGTCGCCACGCTCGGAAACACACGAGACGTGACTCTCACTCGCCCGGCTCGGTACTCGGTCAGCCGGCCCGCAGCTCCACCAGGGAGACCTGCGGCGGCGCGCCGACGCGCACCGGCGGCCCCCAGAAGCCGGCACCGTTGGTCACGTACACCTGGGTGCCGTCGACGGAGCCGAGGCCGGAGACCACCGGCTGCACCAGCCCCACCAACAGGTTGAACGGCACGAGCTGACCACCGTGGGTGTGCCCGGAGAGCTGCAGGTCGACCCCGTAGCGGGCGGCCTCCTGGGCCTGCACCGGCTGATGGGCCAGCAGCACCACCGGGCGGCCCGGATCCCGGTCACCGAGTGCCCGGTCGTAGTCCGGGCCGGCCAGTGGCCCGGAGACCCCGGCGGTTTCCCCGGTCGCGTCGTTCACCCCGGCCAGGTCGAGTACGCCGCCCGAGGTGACGATCTCCCGACGTTCGTTGACCAGTACCTGCAGGCCGAGCCGGTTCACCTCGGCGACCCACTCCTCGACACCGGAGTAGTACTCGTGGTTGCCGGTGACGAAGAAACTGCCGTAGCGGGAGCGCAGGTCGGCCAGCGGGGCGGCGCTGCTGCCGAGCTCAGTGACGGTGCCGTCGACCAGGTCGCCGACCACGGCGACCAGGTCGGCGTCCAAACTGTTGATCAGCTCCACGATCCGGGCGGTGTGCGCCGGCCCGGTCAGTGGCCCGATATGGATGTCGGAGACGGTGGCGATCCGCAGGCCGTCCATCGCGCGGGGCAGCCGGGCGAGCGGGATCCGTACCCGGTCCAGCCGGGGTGGGCCGAGCGCGGTGCGCACCCCGTAGCCGGTGACGCCAGCGGCGGTCAGCCCGGCGAAGACCGCGACGCCCCGGGCGAGCAGCAGCCGCCTGCTGGGGTCGGGCACGACGTCGTCGGCCGGGCGGCCGCCGGGCAGTTCGGTCGGCGGTGGTCCGGCCGCCGCGGCGGCCGGGGCGGTCACCGGCACCGAGTCCAGCGTGCCGACCTGCCGGCCGCGCGTGCGCCCGACGAGCCGGACCACCAGCATCGGCACTTCCAGCACGACCAGGACGACCAGCAGGTAGAACATCACCGCCAGCCAGACGTAGCCCGGCCAGGCCAGCCAGGACATCCCGGCCGAGCGGGTGCTCACCATGGTCGTCGGCACCAGGACCGCCAGCCCGAGGGCCAGCAGGCTGCCGGCTCGTCTGGACCGTCCCGGCCGGGTGGTGTCGCGGACCAACCGCCGCCACAGGTAGAAGTGGATGAGGCCGGTGACCAGCGTCAGCGTTGCGACGAACCCGAGTACGGCGAGCACAGGCGCGGCTCCTTCTCAGCCGCCGGCGAACGGTGGCAGCACGTCGACCGTGACACCGGCCGGCAACGGTGCGTGACGATCATGCCAGACCGTGCCGTCGACGAGGAAACTCGCCGCCGACAGCACCCGACCCAGCTGGTCGCCGTGCCGGCTGGTCAACTCGGCTACGAAGCCGGCCCGGTCCAGGCCGGCGGGGGCGGACTCCTCGGCGCGGCCGGCCGCCGCCCGCGCCCCGGCGAAGTAGCGCACCGTCACCGACGGCCCTGCTGCCATGGTCAACCGCCGATCGCGGACATCGGCCGGGTCGGCTGCAGAAACGACGGGTCGTCGATGCCGTGCCCGGCCCGCTTGCCCCACATCGCCACCCGCCACCGGCGCGCCAACTCGTCGTCGTCGGCACCGGAGCGCAGCGCGCCGCGCAGGTCCGACTCGTGCCGGGCGAACAGACAGTCCCGCACCTGACCGTCGGCGGTGAGCCGGGCCCGGTCGCAGTCGCCGCAGAACGGCCGGGTGATCGTGCCGATCACGCCGACCCGCGCCGGGCCCTGCACTCCGGTGACACCCCCGACCAGCCAGGTCTCGGCCGGTGCGGCACCCCGCTCGACCGGATCCGGCAGCAGGTCGAATTCGGCCCGCAGCGCGGCCAGAATCTCGGCGGCGGTGACCATCTGCGCGCGGTCCCAGGACTGCTGCGCGTCCAGGGGCATCTGCTCGATGAAGCGCAACTCGTAGCCGGCGGCGAGGGCGAACCGCAGCAGTGCCGGGGCCTCGTCGTCGTTGACGCCGCGCAGCAGCACCGCGTTGATCTTCACCGGGGTCAGCCCGGCCGCCGCCGCGCCAGCCAGCCCGGCGAGGACGTCCGGCAGCCGCCGGCGGTGCGCCAACCGGGCGAACCGCTCCCCGTCGAGCGTGTCCAAGGACACGTTGACCCGGTCCAGGCCCGCCGAGCGCAGCCCAGGGGCCAGCCGGTCCAGACCGATCCCGTTGGTGGTCAGCGACAGCACCGGCCGGGGCCGCAGCGCCGCCGCGGCGGCGACGATCCGGGTCAGACCCGGCCGCAGCAGCGGCTCACCGCCGGTGAACCGCACCTCGCGTACCCCGAGCAGCCGCACCGCGACCCGGATCAGCCGGATCACCTCGTCGTCGGTCAGGATGTCCGGGCTGGGCAGCCAGGGCAGACCCTCCGGCGGCATGCAGTAGGAACAGCGCAGGTTGCAGCGATCGGTCAGGGACACCCGCAGATCGGTGGCGACCCGTCCGTACCGGTCGATGAGCCGGCCGTCGTCGGGCCGTACGCTCGAGTCCATGCGCCGACGGTAGCGCGCCGGTCCGACGGGCGGGTTTCGGCGCGTAGGTCAGCAGCGCAGCGCGGTGCGGGCCGCAGCGGCCACCGCCGACCGGTACGCCGCCCCGAACAGCGCGGTGTGCACCAGCAACAACTGCAGCTGATGCACCGGCACCCGGGCCGCCCAGCCGTCCGCCAGTGGCCACTGCTGCTGGTAGCCGGACAGGATCCGGTCCAGGTGCGGCACCCCGCCGAAGAGCGACAACTGCGCCAGGTCGGTCTCCCGATGCCCGCCGTGCGCCGCCGGGTCCACCAGCCGGCAGCGGCCGTCCGCCGCCCACAGCAGGTTGCCGGGCCACAGGTCACCGTGCACCCGGGCCGGCGGTTCGTCCCCGCCGTACCCGTCGATCTTGTTGATCAACTGCTCGACCAGGGCGACGTCCGCCGCAGCGAGCGCGCCGTTGTCGACCGACAGCCGCAGGTACGGCAGCAGCCGGCGCTGCGCGAACCATGCCGACCACGACCCCTCCGCGGCCGGGGTGTTGTCCTGCGGCAGGGCGCCGATGAAGCCGGGCCAGTCCGCCCCGAACCGCCGCGCCCCGGCCCGGTGGGTGACCGCCAGCTCGCGGCCGAAGCGCTCGGCGGCTTCGGCGTCCGGCTCACCAGGCTCGACCCACTCCAGGGCCAGCAGCTGCGGCAGCGCGACGATCACCTCGGGAACCGGTACCCCGCCGGCCGCGCCCAACCACCGCAGCCCGGCAGCCTCGGTGGTGAAGAAACCCTCCGGGGCCGGCGAGCCGGCGGCCTCCGGCCAGGACTTGGTGAACACCGAGTTGCCGTCGTCGAGGGTGAGTCGACTCGCCGTACAGATGCTGCCGCCGGCCACCGGCGTCTCCCGGATCCGCTGATGGGTGAGGAACGTCGGCAGGTGCTCCGGGTGGGCCCGCAGGTACGCCAGATCCATGGCCGCACGGTAGCCCGTGCCGCGCCGGGACCTCGCCGGACCCACCGATCCCGATCCCTACCCTCGATACGGAGAAACGCCCCCACCTGGATCAATACTCTGCGTGCCTGTGGATAACTCGGCATGTCGTCCAATCTGGGTCCATCGTTGTCCACAGGTCCGCTGTGGTCGTCGCGCCGGGCGGGGGCGGATGACGAACCCTTTTCTTCATGACACCGATCGATCCCACCTCTTCCGATCCCACCTCCTCGGCTGGCGCACTGACCGTCCGCGAGCCGGCCGACCTGATCGCCGCCGTGCCGTACCTGATCGGCTTCCATCCCGCCGACAGCGTCGTGGTGGTCGGGCTGCGCGACGCGACCGTCGTCTTCGCCGCCCGAGCCGACCTGCTCGACGGCACGGCTTCCGAGCAGATCCGGGCGACGGCCACCGCCCAGCTGATGGCGATCGTCGAACGGCAACGGGTGGACGCCGCCGTCCTGCTCGGCTACGGACCGGCCGCCGCCGTCGACCCGGCGCTCGACGCGACCACCACCTCGCTGCGCCAGTACGGCATCCCACTGCTCGACGCGTTACGGGTGACCGGCGACCGTTACTGGTCCTTCTTCTGTGAGGACCTCGCCTGTTGCCCGCCCGAAGGCCACCACATCGCACCGGGCGTCAGCCCGCTGGCCGTCGCCGCCACCGTCGCCGGCCAGGTCGCCCTGCCCGACCGGGCCACCCTGCAGCGGCAGGTCGAGCCGATCACCGGCCCGGCCCGTTCGGCGCTGCGGGCCGCGACCGAGCGGGCCCGCGCCCGTCGGTCCGCGCTGCTGGGCGAAGCCCCGCCGAGCGACCTGCTCGGCGCGCGTACCCTGCGCCGCGCCGGCGAGAAGACCGTCCGGATGCTGCTCGACCGGCAACGGCGCGGCATCGCCCCGACCGACGACGACATCGCCTGGCTCACCCTGCTGCTGACCGACCTCACGGTGCGCGACCACGCCTGGGAACGGATCACCGACGAGCCGTGGCAGGTCACCTTCTGGCAGGACGTCGCGCGGCGGGCCGAGCCGGAGTTGGCGGCCGGGCCGGCCAGCCTGCTCGCCTTCGCCGCCTGGCGCAACGGCAACGGCGCGCTCGCCAGGGTCGCCCTGGACCGCGCCCTCGACGCCGAACCCGGCTACACGATGGCCCAGTTGATGGACGACGTGCTGATCCGGGGCATCCCGCCAGCAGCGCTCGGCCCCTGGCCCAAGCCGGGCGAGGAGCCCGCCAGCGGCGGCACGCGTACCGACACCCGGACCGCCCGCCGTCGTCGCCCGCGCGGCGAGCGCCGGGACCGCGCCCGCCCCGCCGGCCCGCGCCCCGCCGGTCCCCACCGACCGTGAATCGCCGCAGCTCAGTCCGTGAGCTGTTCGGCACCCGAGTAGATGTAGGCGGGGAGTCCGGCCTAGCTGACCCCGACGGTCGAGTAAGCCGGACTCCCTGGTTGGGCCCCGAGGTGAGCAGGACTCCACCCGGGTCTCCCATCCTGTCCCCCGGGAAGGCGCGGGGATGCGGTTCTGCGGGAACTGCGCAAACCACCGCCGAGCGACCCCCGGGGTCGCGGGAAGGCCCCGGGGTGTACAGGCACTGAGCGGCGGCCGTGGGGAGCGGTGAGGTGCGAGTGTGCTCACCCCGGGGGGTCAGCAGGGGCCGCGCAGTCTCCCCCTCGGTGACTGCGAGCTATGGAGTCCCCCGAGGCGGGGGCGGCAACGGGATTGCCCGCCCCGGGGCACACCAGGGGTCAGACGTCGTCATCGTCCAACACTCCGCGATGGCGCAAGAGCATCAAGTCCGACAGTGGTTCGTGCGTCGAGGTCGCTGACAACCTTCCGGGCCACGTCCTCGTCCGGGACACCAAGGACCGCGACGGCGGGACGCTCGCCTTCGGCCCGGTCGCCTGGTCGGCGTTCGTTGAGCTAGCCAAGGGCTTCTGCCATCGCTAGCTGCAGCAACTCTCGTGGCAGCGGTCGGGGTGCGTCCCCCGCGTAGCCCAGCGCTGGCGGTTTTGACTCAGATTGCCTTCGGGCTGATCGCCGGACAGCTACCGCCGGGTCGATGCCCGCGCCAGGGCGGCTACAGGCGGCAACTAGAGTGTTTGGTGCACCACTGGAAACGGCCTCGCGGTCGGAAAGCAACCGTTCGCCTCGGCGCGCGGGAGGCGAACGCTCTCCCGGCCGAAGGAGGTTGTTCTGTGGTAGCGCTGCAAGACCCGGACGGCTTAGCCAACCGGGGCAAGATCCCGCAGACGCGCACCAGCCGGTGGCGGAGCGCGGGTGAGGCGAGCGTCTTGGTACTCAAGATCCTCGCCGGAATCGCAGGGTTCCTCCTCCGCCTCTCGCCGTGGCGGCGAAGCCGGGCAGGGATGTCCGTACACCTTGATGAGGATTGCCCGGCGCGACTCTCCTGACAGCGAGGCAGCAGCGACGCGACGTGTGCCCTGCCAGCCGTGACGGAGAAGAGCTGGTCACCCGACCACCGGTCGATGTCTGGGCGCTCGGAACTCTTCTGGCGTGATCCCGTAGCGGGATTTTGATCCCGCTACGGGATCACGGTGGAACAGACATCGATTCCGGCCGCCCCGCCCTACTGGCTCGGGCCCTGCCCGGCGGCCTAGTCGGCGAGGCGCTCGGCCCCGGCGTAGACGTTCATCGTCGAACCGCGCAGGAAGCCGACCAGAGTCATGCCGGCTTCCTCGGCGAGCGCCACCGCCAGGGTGCTCGGTGCGGAGATCGCCGCGAGCACGGGAATGCCGGCCATCCATGCCTTCTGGGTGAGCTCGAAACTCGCCCGCCCGGAGACCAGCAGCAGGTGACCGTGCAGTGGCAGCTGCTTCTCCCGGGCCGCCCAGCCGATCACCTTGTCGACGGCGTTGTGCCGGCCGACGTCCTCGCGGACCACGCGCAGTTGCCCGTCGGCGGTGAACAGCCCGGCGGCGTGCAGCCCACCGGTGCGGTCGAAGCCCTGTTGGGCGGCGCGCAGCCGGTCCGGCAGGCCGGCCAGCAGTCGCGGGGTGAGCGTGGTCCGGTCGGCGGCCACGTCGAAGCTGGACCGGGTGCGGACGGCGTCGATGCTGGCCTTGCCGCACACCCCGCACGAACTGGTCGTGTAGAAGTTGCGGGCCGGGTCCGTCTCCGGTGGCGGCACATGCTCGGCGAGGGTCACGTCGACCACGTTGTATGTGTTCGGGGTGTCGGTGCCGGCGCACAATTGGGCGGTCACCACGTCGTCGGCGGCCCCGATCAGCCCTTCGGTCAGCAGGAAGCCGATCGCCAGGTCGATGTCGTGACCCGGCGTACGCATGGTGACCGCCAGCGGGGGCCGCCGGCCCGGCCCGGCCGGGCCGACCCGGATCTCCAGCGGCTCCTCACCCGCGACGGTGTCCATCCGGCGTACCCGCCGAGTCGGCCCGCCAGTGTCGCTCTCGTCGCCGACGTCGATCCGCAGCACCGTCCGGCGCTCACTCGCCCTGCCCATGCCACCCATCCTGCCGCCGATCTCGGCCGACAGCTCACCGGTCCGGTTGGCTGCAGGAGACCGACGCCGACGTCTTCGGGCGCATTGTGGCGGTCTAGTCGAATTCGAGGCAGAACGGGTGGCCGGCGGGGTCGGCGTACACCCGGAAGCCTGGCTCGACGTCCGACAGCCGGGTGGCGCCGAGCGCGAGCACGGCCTGTTCGGCACGATCGATGTCGTCGACCCGGACATCCAGATGGACCTGCTGCGGCCGGCCCGGGTCCGGCCAGCGGGGTGGCTGATGGTCCGGGGCGTGCTGAAAGCTGATCCGTGGGCCGTCGCCGTCGGAGATGTCGATCCAACTGCCGTCGACCCGGGTGATCTCGTACCCGAGCAGTTCGCAGTAGAACCGGGCCAGCCGCTGCGGGTCCGGGCAGTCGAGAACGATCGCCGAGAGTCGTCCGATCATCTGGTCAGGCTACCGCCGCCGAGTCCGGCGGAGCGTCAGCCGTGCGGCGAGCAGCAGGCCGCTGACGGCGAACATCGTCGAGCTGACCAGCAGCCAGCGACTCAGGTAAGGCTCCTGGGTCAGGCCGGTCGCGGCGGTGAAGGCACCACCGCCGAGGCGCAGGATGCCCGGCAGGTACACGAGGAACAGCAGCGCCGCGCCGAGGGCGGGGACTCGGACGTGGTTCACCACCGCCCGCCGTACGGCAGGTCGGAGCCGGCCGCCGATGCCGGCGGCGGTGACCAGGACTCGGTCGGCCGTCGCGGCGAGCGGGTAGAGGACCAGGTCGTGGGCGACGACCGCGGCCAGGAACCAGGTCAGCATCCGTACGGCGGTGGCCTCGCCGGACAGCCGCGCGACGATCCACCCGGTGACGGTGAAGCAGGCGACCAGCAGCGGCAACTGCCAGATCGGCGCGCCGTACCTGATTCGGGTCATCGGCGTGGGCCCTGGAACTCGATGGCGCGGACCCATTTGGTGCACCGCACCCCGGGCAGGGCCGGCACGATGATCCGGGCCGGGAAGCCGTGGTCCGCTGACAGGTCGACCCCGTTGACCCGCAGGGCCAGCAACGAGTCGCCGTCGAGCACCTGATTGGCCTGCAGCGTCGCCTTGTTGAACAGCCCGCTGCGCTGGATGGAGCGGACCAGCGCCGACGTCGGCTCGGGCACCCCGGCGAGGGCGGCGAGGTCACGCAGTCGTACGCCGGTCCAGGTCTGCAGCGTCGACCAGCCTTCGACGCAGGCGATCGGCAGCCGGGCGGTGTGCAGCGGCATCGCGAATAGTTGATCGCGGTCGAGCCGTACGGTGCGGCCGGCGGCGTCCCGCAGCTCCAGCCGCCAGTCTGGGCCGGTGTCGGCTGGCCGGATGCCGGCGGCGGCGGCCGTCCGGTTGACCGGGAAGCCGTTCGGTCCGTCGCCGGGCTGCCGGCCCCGGGGCAGCAGCACCGCGAGGCGCCGCCACGGGCCGTCGAGGCTCTGCCCGACCGTCGTCACGGCCAGCAGCAGCGATCCGCCGCCGGTGAGGGCGAGTAGCCCGCGTCGGCTCATGGTCGCCGGACCGGGGTGCGGGGCGACCAGCTCGTCAGGCTCGACGCGGCCGGGTCGGGACCGCAGCGTGGCGATCATCCGGGGCAGCTTGAGGATGACGTGGACGACGAACGCGGCGGTGAACACCCAGGCACCGAAGTAGTGGGCGGTGTAGAAGTCGAACCCGAACAGATACGCGTACTGCACGTTGAGTACGCCGGTGACGGTCTGGAACAGAATTCCGCCAACGAGCAACAGCAGAGAAACGCGTTCCAGTGCGTGTGCCACCGAGCGGACCGGCGGCCAGGTGAACAGTTTCGGAATGACCGACCAGAGCTTGACCAGGATCACCGGGATCAGCGCGATGCCGAGGGCGACGTGCAGGCCCTGACTGACCCGGAACAGCCAGGACGGCCGGGTCGGCCAGTCGAAGGACGGCAGCCGCAGCCAGCCCACGTCGGCCGGCATCGCCTGCGGTCCGTAGGCGCTGTAGTCGAGCAGTCCGGTGACGATGACCAGCGGCAGGCCGACCAGCAGGACGGCCCCGAGGACCGAGGTCAGCCAGGCCCCGCGCAGCGGGCTGCGCCACCGGACGAGCAGGGCGACGCGGGGACCCGCCGTGGTGCCGGTCGCGCTGGGAGCCGCCCCGATGGGTGCGGCGTCGTCGGACGGCGGTGGTGCGGGTTCGTCGACGGGCACGATTGTCTCCTCGGGACGGTCACGGAGCCGACCGGGTGCCAGCAGGCTATTCGCCGCAGCCGGGGACAATGGCCGGTTCGGCGCTTACGGATTCCTTACGCGACCGGACCCCGGCGGTGGTGCGATCCGAATCGCCGGCGGTTGTTACGAAATTCTGACGGCAGCCGGCAGCGGAACTGGGCGTGCCGATGCCGGTCGTACGGTGAGCGGATGCGGATACTGCTCACCGGCGCGGCCGGGTTCATCGGGTCGCACATCGCCGACCTGTTGGTCGACGACGGACACGAGGTGCTGGCGCTGGACGCGCTGCTGCCGCAGGCACACGGCGGTGAGCCTCCCGAATGGACCGGCCGACACGACCTGATCCACGGGGACGTGCGCGACGGTGAGCTGCTCGACCGGCTGCTTCCCGGCGTGGACGCGGTCTGCCACCAGGCGGCGATGGTGGGGCACGGCCTCGACCCGTCGGACGCGCCGAGCTACGCGGGCCACAACGACTACGCGACGGCGGTGCTGCTCGCCGCGATGCACCGGGCCCGGGTGACCAGCCTGGTGCTGGCCAGCTCGATGGTGGTGTACGGCGAGGGTCGGTACACCTGTGCCAGACACGGCAACGTACGGCCGGCGCCGCGCCGTCCGGAGGACCTGGCCGCCGGCCGGTACGACCCCGGCTGCCCACGTTGCGGCGACGCGTTGGCGTGGGCGACGGTCCCGGAGGACGCGCCCCTGGACCCGCGCAGCACCTACGCGGCGACCAAGCTCGCCCAGGAGCATCTGGCGTCGGCGTGGGCCCGCCAGACCGGCGGCGGCTGCTGGGCGCTTCGCTACCACAACGTGTACGGCCCCCGGATGCCCCGCGACACCCCGTACGCGGGGGTTGCGTCGATCTTCCGGTCGGCGCTGGCCGACGGCCGGCCGCCACGGGTGTTGGAGGACGGTCGGCAGCAGCGTGACTTCGTCCACGTCACCGACGTCGCGCGGGTCAACGTCCGGGCGTTGGTCGCCGAGGCACCGGTGGGCGCTTTGGTGCCGGTGAACGTCTGTTCCGGCGAGCCGCACACGGTCGGCGACCTGGCACGGACGCTGGCCACGGCGATGGGGGGACCTGCCCCGCTGGTCGTCGGCGGTGCCCGCGCCGCAGACGTCCGGCACGTGGTGGCCGATCCCAGCCGGGCGGCGGACCTGCTGGGGTTCACCGCCGGGGTCCGGTTCGCCGACGGGGTGGCGGCGTTCGCGACCGACCCGCTGCGGGAGCCGGCGGTCGGCGTCGGGCGGGAGCCGGCGGTCGGCGTCGGCTGAGCTGCCGACCGCTGGTCAGGAGAACGTGAGCAGCAGGTGGTTGACCGCCAGCGCGGTGGCCGCCTGCCCGGCCAGCCACCAACGGTGGGTGCGGGCCGGCAGGTGGGCGGTGGCGACCAGCAGCCAGACGACGAACGGCAGCCAGATCCGTTCGACCTCGGCCTTGCTCAGCCCGGACAGGTCGGCCGCGGCGATCGCGACCGCCGCGGTGAGCGGAAGCAGGATGGTGGGTCGGGCCGCCGCCCGGAGCCACCCGCGGGTCACGGCGCCGTCGCTCAGGTCGCCCAGGCCGAGCCGGGCGCGCCGGGCTGCGTCGATCGTGCGACGCAGCGCCGGACCGACGACGAGGCCGGCGGAGAGCAGCATCGCTGCCAGGTTGGCCCACACCCAGTAGGCGTACGGGCGTTCGGCGGCCCAGCCCTGGTAGTAGCGCACCACGACCAGCTGGTAGCCGTCCCACCACCAGAAGCCGGCGACGGTGAAGGCGGCGGCGACGGCGGCCACCCCGGCGGCGGCACTGAGCAGTGCGGGCAGGAATCGTCCGGGTCGCAGCGCCAGTACCGCGAGGGCGAGCAGTCCGACGAGGACGAACCCGTACGACAGGTAGAGGGCGAAGCCGAGCAGCACGCCGCCGGCGAGCGGCCCGACCGGATGTCGGGCGGCGAGCAGGGCCAGCCCGGCGGCGACGACTCCGGTGAAGACGCCGTCACCGGACGCGCCGATCCACACCGCTCCGGGCAGCAGGACCAGGAACGGCAGCACGGTGCGGGCGGCGTCCGCCGCACCGAGCGAACGCAGCGTCGCCGGGATGGAGACCACCATGGTCGCGCCGATCAGGATGCAGGCCAGGCCGGCGGCGGCACCACCACCGAGGCCGATGCGGTCCAACCAGACGAAGACCAGCAGCGCGCCCGGTGGATGACCGGCGGTGTGCGTCGACCAGGATCCCGGCTCGAAGTCGAGGATCCGGTCGCTGAAGCCGGCCAGCATGGCGGCGATGTCGGTGATCCGGTGCACCTCGTGCAGGTACTCGGCCTGGTTGGTGAGTCGCTCGGCGACACCGGCGGACCAGCCGTCGACCAGAGCCAGGGCCAGGGTCCAGGCGACAGCGGCGAGGTAGCCAGCGCCGAGCAGCGGACCCCAGCGGGCGGTGCGCGCCCAGCGTACGCCCCAGACGATGACGGCGACCGCGACGGCGACGGCGATCGGCGTACCCCAGCCGAGGTGCGGTCGCCAGAAGGCGTAGATCGGGGCGGTTTCCGCGTACAGCCCCACGCCCCGCCGGTTGAGCACCGCCCCGACGACGATGGCGGCGGCGATCAGCGTCAGCTCGACACCGAGCACGATCAGGTCGGCGCGGCTGGACCGCCGGGCGATGGTCGAGACAGAATTTGTGGTCATGACCACCGGAACGTACGGCCTCCGGCCGGCGTCGGAGGGCGTGCCGGCGCGGCGGTAATCGTTCGGTAAGAATCCCTTCGCGCGGTAAGAGTTCCGTAAGCATCGATCATCTCCGGGCGGCGGCGGCAGGCCCTAGCGTCTGCGATATGCCGACACCGATCGACGTTGTGCTGCCCTGCCTCGACGAGGCCGCTGCCCTGCCGGGCGTACTTGCCGCACTGCCGCCCGGTTACCGGGCGGTCGTGGTCGACAACGGTTCGCGCGACGGCTCACCGGAGGTCGCGGCCCGGCACGGTGCCCGCGTGGTGCACGAGGCACGCCGGGGGTACGGGGCCGCCGTCCACGCCGGCCTGCTGGCCGCCGAGACGGAGCTGGTCTGCGTTCTGGACGCGGACGGTTCGTTCGATCCGGCGCAACTGCCGCCGCTCGTCGAGCTGGTGGCGGCGGGGCGGGCGGAGCTGGCCGTCGGCCGCCGTCGTCCGGTCTCGGCGTCGGCCTGGCCCTGGCATGCCCGCGCCGGCACCGCACTGGTGGCGGCGTTGCTGCGGCACCGGGGCGTGCCGCTGTGGGACCTGAGCCCGATCCGGGTGGCCCGCCGGCAGGCGCTACTGGATCTCGGGGTCGAAGACCGGGCGTTCGGCTATCCGCTGGAGCTGCTGATCCGGGCGGCGGGCGCCGGGTGGCGGATCGTCGAGCTGGACGTCAGATATGCGCCACGAGCGGCCGGCACCCGGTCGAAGGTCTCCGGTTCCGTCCGTGGCACGTTCCGCGCGACCCGCGACTTCGTCGGTGTGCTGCGTACGGTGGGCCACTCCCGGTGACCGTCCTGATGGTGATGGCCAAGTCCCCGGTCGCCGGGCAGGTGAAGACCCGGCTCTGCCCACCGGCTACGCCGGCCGATGCGGCCCGGATCGCCGCGGCGGCGCTGCTGGACACGGTCGACGCGGTGCGGAACACCGCAGGGGTCAGCCCGGTGCTGGCATTGGCTGGTCGGCTCGCCGAGGCCGACGGTTCCGCCGGTACGGCCGCCGAGTTGACGGCGGCGACCAGCGGCTGGCAGGTGTTGCCGCAGCGCGGCGCCGACCTCGCCGACCGGTTGGCGAACGCGCACGCCGATGTGGCGGCCGCCTACCCGGGACGACAGGTGCTGCAGATCGGGATGGACACCCCACAGTTGACCGCCGACCGGCTGACCGACGCCGTCGACCTGCTGACCGACGCCGGCGCGGTGCTCGGCCCGGCCGTCGACGGGGGCTGGTGGGCGCTCGGCCTGCAGAACCCCTGCGACGCCGAGGTGCTGCGTACCGTCCCGATGTCCACGGCGGACACCGGGCGGCGGACCTGGCTCGCCCTGCACGGTCGGGGGCTGTTCGTGGCCCGACTGCCGTTGCTACGGGACGTGGACGACTGGGGCGACGCGTTGACGGTGGCGCGGCTGGCCCCCGGCAGCCGGTTCGCCCGCCAGGTTGCGGCGCTGCGGCCGGCCCGGCCGGCGACGGTCCCCGAGGTCGTTCGGTGAGCGTCGACATCCGTCAGCGCACAGCAGACAGCGGCTTCGTGGCCCCGCTCGACGCCGTCGTGCGGGGCGGGCACTGGCTGGTACAGGGCGACGGGACGCGGTGGCGGCTGCCGGTGCGGCGGTGGCACGGTGCGGCCGAGCCGGCGGTCGACGCGGTGGTGGCCCGGTGCACCGGGCCGACGCTCGATCTCGGCTGCGGACCGGGCCGGGTCACCGCCGCCCTGGCCGGGGCCGGGGTGACCGCCCTCGGGGTCGACGTCTCGGCGCAGGCGGTCTCGTTGACCCGGTCCCGGGGCGTGGTCGCGGTCCACCGGGACCTGTTCGACCGACTGCCCGGTGAGGGCCGGTGGGCGCACGCCGTCCTGCTCGACGGCAACATCGGCATCGGCGGCGACCCGGTCGCGCTGCTGCGCCGCTGCCGTGAGCTGATCCACCCACGGGGAACCCTGCTGGTCGAGTTGGAGCCGCCCGGAGTGGGCCTGTGGCGTGGGCACGCGTACGTGACGACCGTGCCCAAGCATGGCCGACACCGGTCGGGGCCGGCTTTCCGCTGGGCGCGTCTGGACGTTGCGGCGGTACGGGACACGCCGGCCGCCAGCGGGCTGGCAGTGAGTGACCTGTTCCGCGTGGACGGACGCTGGTTCGGCGAGTTGCGGCCGATGCGGTAACCGACCACCGGCTGCTGAGACGGCAAGAACATCGACAGTGAGAACCACCGGTCGCACCTGTCCGCGCGACGTCCAGGTCAACGGTCAGTGTCTGCTCGACTCGTTCCCCAAGGAGGACCACAACTCGTTCTCGACCACAACGACGTCATCAACGTCAATTCCGTGAAGCAGGTGCGGAAGATCGCCAGGTGCATCAACACCGGCCGTAGCTGTCGGTGACCTCTGCCGTCGGTCGGCCGCCCGCTCCGAACACCTCGTCGGTGGCGGGCGGTCGACTACGGTGACCGGCATGACCGGATTCGCGGCGGTGGTGCTGGCCGGCGGCGCGGCGCGCCGGATGGGCGGCGTGGACAAGCCCGGCGTACCGGTGGGTGGGGTGGCCATGCGCGACCGGGTGCTCGCGGCCGTCGCGGCCGCCGACCCCCGGATCGTCGTGGGCCCGCTGGCCGACCCACCGCCGGGTGTCCTGGCGGTACGCGAGGAGCCGCCCGGCGCGGGCCCGGTTGCCGCCACCGCCGCCGGGCTTGCAGTTCTCACCGGGCCCGCAGCGCTTACGGGATCCGACTTCGTCGCGGTGCTCGCCGGCGACCTGCCGCTGCTCACCATCCACGCGGTCGACCGGCTGATCGAGACCCTGGTCAGGCGGCCCGTCGACGGGGCGCTGTACGTCGACGACACCGGCCGTCGGCAGCTGCTCTGCGGTGTGTGGCGCACCGACCGGCTGCGCGACGCGATCGACCGACTCGCCGGACGACGCGACGGCACCTTGGCCGGGGCGTCGATGCGCGCGTTGTTCGCCGACCTGACCGTCGCCGAGGTGACGTGGCGCGAAGCCGGCCCGCCACCGTGGTTCGATTGCGACACCGACCAGGACGTCCAGCGGGCAGACGAGTGGACTTCAGGTGGCGCGGCGTAGCGGATCTAGCTAGCGCTCACTTGGGTTCGGCGACGAACACGCCGACGCCGTGAGCGCTCTCGACCAGGCCCTCAGTGCGCAGGGCATGCATTGCGTAGCGGATCACCGAGTCCGAGATGTCGTGCTCGGCCTTGAGTTGGGCAGTTGACGGGAGCTTGTCGCCTGGCTGCAACTCGCCGCTCTTGATCTGAGCGCGAATGTGGTCGGCAAGCTTCTCCCACTTGGTCGCGGGCATCGGGGCACTCCTTGGTCTCCGTCGACCATGAGATCACGCCCCAGTTCAGGGGGCAAGATGCCGGTACAGCGAACTAGTGCTGTTCACTTCAGCGAACTACTTCGCTTAAGTTCTCGGTGCGAGGTTTCCTCCTTGGTCTCCAACCTCAGAAGAGGACTCCGCGCGGCTGGTCGGGGCGGTCGGCGAGTCATGTCGCCGGGCGTCCCGGCCCCGAAGGTTGCCCTGGTCGCCGTACTGCCAAGGAGGGCTGCGGCGGTTGGGGTCGGGGGTGGCCCTGCCGGATCGGCAACGGGCAGGGCCACCCCCTTCCAGACCCTCGGCTCTCGTAGCAGAGCACCAGCGAAAGGAAGGAAGACCAGATGCGAGAACTATGGCGCCGCTGGCAGGTCCGCCGGCAACGTCGGAAGATGGCGACCACCCACCGGCCGACTGGCCCGGTGGGAACGGTGTCCACCGCGCACCGAGCGCCGGCCGCAACCAGCGGGCAGGCGCATACCGGCCGATCCGACCGTGGCAGGTCCGCAGCCAGCGCTTTCGCACTGTCGGCCGTACCGCGCACGGCCGCGGCTTGGACCCGGCCGACGTCGCCGCCTTCCTCGATCGGATCGCACACGACCTCGGCATCGTCTACGCCGAACTGGACCGCACCTGGGAGCAGAACGACCGAATCAAGGACGCGCTGCGTCGATGGCAGACCACCCAGGCCGCCTTCGCCCAGGGGAGCCTTCAGCAGGCGGGCACCCACCGGTGAACACGCCGAAACCGCCCGCTGTCACGAATGTCGACTGTGCCGGCTGCCACGGCACCGCGACCACCAGGCGGAAGTCCTGGTGGTGGCCAGGCTGTGGGAGTCCAACATGGCCGATGGGTAGGCGTGGTGGCTAGCCGACTACTCGCCGTACCGGCTCCGAAGCCAGGGGACGCGCTGATCATCGGCCGGGACGCGAGTGTGCAGTTCGCCGGCGGTCGTAGTCTGCGATTCCGGGTGATCTCGGTAGACCCGAAGTGGACGTACCAGGGCTGGTGCTGGCTGACCGGCTATGCGATCGACATCGACGGAAACGCCGCCGAGCGGCGGGAGATATTCGTACAGCTTCGTGGGCTTCACCGACTGCCCGCACGTCAGACGTCTGAGCATCGACCGAGGAGTGAAATGATCACCGGGGGAAGCACGGATGACGTGGATGGGCCGCACCTCGATGCGTCGTAGCCGGACCGGTGATAGGAGTGAGGGATGAGCGACACGATGGGGCAGTGGGTGGCGTCGGCCGCCGCCGAACTCGGGCTCGAACCCGGTGACGTGCCGGTGCCGGTGGTGCTGGATCTGGCCCGCGACGTGGCGCACAACGTGCTGCGGCCGGGTGCGCCGGTCACCGCGTACCTGCTGGGGCTGGCTGTCGGTCGTGGCGCCGACCCGGTCGAAGCCGGCGCCCGGCTGGCGGCCCTGGCCCGTGCCTACGGCGAAGGGGTCACGCCGGTTCCAGGCGGATGATGATCTGCTTGGAGGTCGGGGTGTTCGAGCCGGCGGCGGTGGAGTCCAGCGGCACCAGGACGTTCGCTTCCGGGAAGTACGCCGCCGCGCACCCCTTCGCGGTCGGGTAGCTGACCGCACGGAAGGCGGTAGCCCGTCGCTCGACCTGGTCGGACCACTGCGACACCAGGTCGACCAGGTCGCCGTCGGCGAAGCCGAGCGCGGCCAGGTCGTCCGGGTGGACGAACACCACCCGCCGCCCGCCCCGGATGCCGCGGTAGCGGTCGTCGAGGCCGTAGATCGTGCTGTTGTACTGGTCGTGGCTGCGCATCGTCTGCAGCAGCAGCCGGCCCGGCGGCACCTCGATCACCGTCAGCGGGCTGACCGTGAACGCCGCCTTGCCCGAGGCCGTGGCGAAGGAGCGTCGGTCCCTCGGCGGGTGCGGCAGGACGAAGCCGTCCGGCCCGGCGACCCGCTGCTCGAAGTCGGCGAAGCCCGGCACGACGTCGGCGATGGTGGCCCGGATCGTCGTGTAGTCGGCCTGGTAGGACTCCCACGGCACCGGCGAGTCGGGCAGCGTGGCACGGGCCAGCCGGGCGACGATGGCCACCTCGGAGAGCAGCTGGTCGGCGGCGGGGTCGAGCCGACCCTGGGAGGCGTGCACCGCCGACATCGAGTCCTCGACGGTGACGAACTGGTCGCCGCCGGCCTGCCTGTCCCGTTCGGTGCGGCCCAGGCAGGGCAGGATCAGCGAGGTGGCACCGGGCACCACATGCGAGCGGTTCAGTTTGGTCGACACGTGCACGGTCAACGCGCACGACGCCAGGGCGGCCACCGTCACGTCGGTGTCCGGGCTGGCGGCGGCGAAATTGCCGCCCAGCGCCATGAACACGCGGACGTCGCCGTCGCGCATCGCCCGGATGGCACCGACGGTGTCCAGCCCGGTGCTGGTCGGCAGGTCCACGCCGAGTCGCCGGCCGAGCGCCGGCAGCCAGGCCGGCGGCTCGTGCCAGATGCCCATGGTGCGGTCGCCCTGCACGTTGGAGTGCCCGCGCACCGGGCAGAGACCGGCGCCCGGCTTGCCGATCATGCCGCGTAGCAGCTGCACGTTGGCGATTTCCCGGATCGCGTCGACCGAGTCCTGCCGCTGGGTGAGCCCCATCGCCCAGCAGACGATGGTGGCGTCGGAGGCGGCGAACAGGTTGGCGACTTCGACGATCTGTGCCCGGTCGAGCCCGGTGGCGGCGGTCACGGTCGGCCAGTCCACCTCGGTGCGGGCGGCACGGTAGTCGGCGTACCCGCTGGTGTGGGTGTCGACGAAGCCGGTGTCGACCGCGCCGGCGGAGACCAGCAGCGCGCCGATCGCCTGGAACAGGGCCAGGTCGCCGCCGATGCGGACCTGCAGGAAGTGGTCGGCCAGCGCGGTGCCGGAGCCGACCAGCCCGCCGGGGCGCTGCGGGTTGCGAAAGCGCATCAGCCCGGCCTCGGGCAGCGGGTTGACCGCGACGATGGTGGCGCCGTCGCGCTTGGCCTTCTCCAGGGCGGAGAGCATCCGGGGATGGTTGGTGCCCGGGTTCTGCCCGACCACCACGATCAGTTTCGCCCGGTGCAGGTCGTCCAGGCTGACCGAACCCTTGCCGATGCCGATGGTGCTCAGCAGCGCCACCCCGGACGACTCGTGGCACATGTTCGAGCAGTCCGGCAGGTTGTTGGTGCCCAGCGAGCGGGCGAACAGCTGGTAGAGGAACGCGGCCTCGTTGGAGGTGCGGCCCGAGGTGTAGAAGGCGGCCTGGTCGGCCGAGTCCAGGTCGCGCAGCCCGCCGGCGACCAGCTCGAACGCCTCGTCCCAGCCGATCGGGGTGTAGTGGTCGGCGTCGGGTCGGCGGACCATCGGGTGGGTGAGCCGGCCCTGCTGGCCGAGCCAGTGGTCGGAGCGGGTGGCGAGCTCGCTGATCGAATGGGCGGCGAAGAACTCCGGGGTGACCCGGCGCAGGGTCGCTTCCTCGGCGACCGCCTTGGCGCCGTTCTCGCAGAACTCGGCGTGCGCGCGGCGTTCGGCGGCCGGCTCCGGCCAGGCGCAGCCCGGGCAGTCGAAGCCGCCGGGCTGGTTGACCCGCAGCAGGGTCAGCGCGGTTCGGCGTACCCCCATCTGCGCGAAGCCGGCCCGCAGCGCGTGGGTGACGCCCGGCAGCCCGGCCGCGGCGGTCGCCGGGTCGCCGACGCGCAGATCGCGGTCGCCGGCGTCGTCGCGGGGGGCGGAACGGGCCATGCCTGCCACCTTCTCACGCTTGGCGATCGCGGTGCCACACCGTGAGGCACCCGAACGGGCAGGCCAGCGGCGGTACGACCGGTTCCTGGCGGGATGTTGCCGGCTATCCGACCGCGGCCGGGCTAGCCGGTGCGGTAGGCGACGTGGGTAGGGTGTGCGCACGGAACTCCGGAGATGATCACGTGGGGGAGCAGGTGCCGGCAACAGGGGACCAGGTGACCGGGAACGAACCGACGGTCGGGAACGAACCGACCGCCCACGAGCCGCTCCTGCTCGACGAGCCGAGCATGGCCGACCTGCGGGAAAAGGTGAACCAGGCGTGGCGGGACTTCGCCGCCGCCCTGGCGAGCACGCTGCCGACCCTGCCGTCCGGCGCTCAGGTCGAGCTCACCCTGGATCCGACCGCGTCCGGCACCGGAGACGCGATCTACTCGGTCGGCGTGCGGATCGGCCTGCAGGACCGGCTGAGCGCCTCGGCGGTGAGCAATGCCACGCTGCCGCCGAGCTACCGGATGAACCGGGACACCGTGGCCGACCTGGTCGCGCTCGGCTGGTCGCCGCCCGGGGTGGTGCCGGGATCCGGCGACAACTTCGGACTGGCCACCACGACCGCCGAGATCACCCGGCTGGCGTCGCTGATCACCCACACCCTGCGGCACGTCTACGGCACCCCGCATCCGGCTTTCCTGGTCTACTCGGTGCAGGACGCCAACGACGATCCGATCGAGGTGGAGCCGTTCGGCACCGCCCGGCCGGAGTCGTCGATCGGCGACAACCTCGGCCTGCCCACCGCCGCCGAACTCGCCGGCGACGACGATGACGTCGAACCGGCCGACGCGATGCCGCTGGACGAGCGGGTACGCACGGTGGTCGCCACGATGATGCGCAGCACCCCGGAGCACCTGAGCGTCGATGCCGACGGTGACATCGGCATCCGGGCCGGATCGGCGATGGTCTTCGTCCGGATCCGGGACAACCCGCCGCTGGTGGACGTTTTCTCGCCGGTGCTGACCGAGGTGGAGCCAACCGAGCAGCTCTACGTGAAGCTGTCCGAGTTGACCAATCGGATGCCGATCGGCCGGCTCTACTGCACCAACGACACCGTGTGGGCGTCGATCCCGGTGTTCGGCCGCAACTTCCAGGCCACCCATCTGATGCTCGCGGTGCAGGTGATGACCGGGCTGGCCGACGAGTTGGACGACCGGCTGCACGGTGAGTTCGGCGGCAAGCGGTTCTTCGGCGATGGTGACAAGCCGTCCCGGGGCGGGTCAGCTGACCCCCCTACCGGAATGTATCTCTGAACCTGCCGCGCTGTCGGGGTGTCGCGCCGCGGTGGTGCCGCCGGCGGGCTGGTCAGCCGGGCGGATCGGGGACGGCGACCGGTGGCGGAGCGTCGACCAGCCGGGACAGCACGATCATGCTGCGGGTGGAGGTGATGAACGACTCGGCCCGTAGCCGTTCGAGGGCCTGCTCCAGGTGGGCGATGTCGGCGGCGCGCAGGTGTACCAGGGCGTCCGCCTCACCGCTGACCGTGTAGGCGCCGACCACCTCCGGATGCCGCCGGGTAGCCGCCGCGATCTGCGCCGGAGTGGTCCGCCCGGTGCAGAAGAGCTCGATGAACGCCTCGGTGGTCCAACCGACCGCGGCGGGGTCGATCACGGCGGTGAAGCCACGGATCACCCCTGCCGTCCGCAGCCGGTCCACCCGGCGTTTCACGGCTGGCGCGGACAGCGAAACCCGGGCGCCGACCTCCGCGTACGAGGAACGGGCATTTACCACCAGTGACGCAATGATTCGCTGGTCGACTGCATCGATTTGCAACGTTTTATTCCTCACGTGCAACAATCGTGGCTTCTTATTGTGTGACAGCCTACCTACTCTTGGTTCCCGTGACTTCCCCGAGCGTCACCGCCGACCCGGCACGCTCCTACCTGATGTGCCCGCCGGAGCACTTCACCGTCGAATACGCGATCAACCCGTGGATGGACCCGGGACAACCGGTCGACACCGAACTCGCCCTCAAGCAGTGGGACGGTCTGCGGGAAACCCTGGTCGGGCTGGGCCACCAGATCCACCTGCTGTCGCCGCGCCCCGGACTGCCCGACATGGTCTACACCGCGAACGGTGCCTTCTCCGTCGACGGCACCGCGTTCGGAGCCAGGTTCACCCACCCGCAGCGGGCACCGGAGGCCGCCGCGCACCGCGACTTCTACCAGCAGCAACTGGGCTGGCGATACGTCCGGCCAACCGAGACCAACGAGGGCGACGGGGACTTCGCCTACCTGCCGGCCGCCTACGGCGGCACGATCCTCGCCGGCTACGGGTTCCGCACCGATCCGGACGCGCACCGGCAGTTGCAGGAGACACTCAGCCGGCCGGTGGTGTCGTTGCGGCTGGTGGATCCGCTCTTCTACCACCTCGACACGGCGCTGGCCGCGCTCGACGACGAGAACATCGCATACCACCCGGCGGCGTTCTCACCCGCCTCGCAGCGGGTGCTGCGGCAACTGTTCCCGCACGCGCTGCTCGCGAGCCGGGCCGACGCGCTCGCGTTCGGGCTCAACCTGGTCAGCGACGGCCAGCACGTGGTGCTCAACAGCGAGGCGACCACGATGGCCGACAAACTCGCCGCCGCCGGCTATCAGCCGGTGTTGGTGGAGCTGACCGAGTTGCACAAGGGCGGGGGCAGCGTGAAGTGCTGCGTGGCCGAACTGCGCGGCTGAGCGGACTGGCTGGTCCCCGTCCCCGTCCCCGGCCGGGCCCGCTCGCTACCTTTCTGCTCCTCGCTCAGCCGAGCGTGGCCAGCTCGGTGATCAGCACGTTCGACAGCACCGGCCCGTCGCGCAGGACCTCCCGCAGGTACCACTTCTGCTGTGGGGTACGGGGCTGATTGAACTGCCACGATCCGCGCGGGCTGTCGATCTGGCCGAGCCGGCCGAGCGCCAGGTTCAACTGCTGAGCGTTCACCCCGGCCCCAGCGGTGCGGATCGCCTTGTCCAGCACCTGGGCCGCGTCGTACGAGGCCATGGCGTACGTGGTCGGCGACGCGCCGTACCGCTTGCGGTAGCCGCTGGCGAAGAGCAGGTTCGCCGAGTTGTCCAGGTCAGCCGAGTAGTTGAGGGCCGTGATGATGCCACTGGCCTCCTCGCCGAGCTCGTCGACGACCGTGCCCTCGGTGAGGAATCCGGGGCCGTAGATCGGTCCGTCGTAGCCGGCGTCGCGCAGCTGGCGGATGAACGTCACCGCGGCGCTGCCGGTGAAGAAGCAGTAGACCGCTTCCGGGTCGCGGTCGATGAGCTCCTCGATCGGGTCGGCGAAGGTGTCCCGGCCCGGATTCGGCGTGGAGTCGGCCCAGATGACGGGTGCGGAGATCCGGTCGTCGCCGGTGCCGAACCCTTCCCGGAAGCCCTGCACCAGGTCGCGGCCGGCCGGCTGGTCGGCCGCGACGATCGTCACCTCGCCGTTGCGGGAGATCTCCTGGGCGAGGTACCCGCCCAGGGCCACGCCCGGCTCGTCCGAGACATAAGAGGTACGCCAGATGTACACGACGCTCTGCAGACTGCGCGGTGAGGCGTTCGAGCCGACCAACGGGACCTGCGCCTGCTCCACCGCGTCGCGGATGGCGAGCATCACGGCGGCGTTCGCCACGCCGGTGAGCGCCAGCACGTTCTGCTGCAACAACGAATCCACCGCCGCCTGACCGGACTGGGGGGTCTCCCCTTCGTCGGCGATGACCAGGTCGACCGGCCGGCCGCCGAGGCGACGCTGGTTGTTGTCGAGGTAGAGCTGGAAGCCGTTGAGCATCTCGTCGCCGATCGGCTTGTAACCACCGGTCTGCGGGACGATCAACCCGATCCGGATCGGCACGTCGCTGACCAGGTCGCCCCCGGTGTCCGGATCATCCTCGGTGCCGATGCTGCACGCGCTGGCCAGCCCGGTGACGCCGAGCGCGGCCAGCAGCTTCAAGGCTTGCCGGCGGTCGATGTTGGGCACAGGGGTGGTCCTCTCGCAAGGGGTTGCGACGGCGCTGGTCTACCGCCCATCCGGCGTTCTACCCGCTCTGCCGTGTCGCGTCAATGCTAGGTGATCCACCGCCCTGGGTAGCTGACGGGCAATGCGGTGTGAGCGCGGACGCCGTCCTATTGGTGCCGAATTGTTGCGGAGACGTTGTCGACGGGTGTCGCGGCGGTCCGGATGCCTGGGGCGCTGGCCGGGGCGGGCGATCGGGGGACCGGCGAGCGGTCGGCCGGGTCACTGCGTCAAGATGGTCGTATGACCGATACACCAGGCTCCCCGGAAGAAACCGACGAGTCCGTACCTACCGGTGGCCGACCCGGTGCGGTGGTGGTGGTCGGCCCGGACGGTCGGCCGATCGGCACGGTCGGCACCGGCGCCACTGCCGACGATGACGCCGCCGATCCGGACGATCCGTCGCGGTTGATCGAGCAACCCGCCAAGGTCATGCGGATCGGCAGCATGATCAAGCAGCTGCTCGAAGAGGTCCGCGCCGCGCCGCTGGACGAGGCGAGCCGGCAGCGGCTGCGCGAGATCCACCAGCGGTCGATCACCGAACTGGAGGACGGGCTGGCCCCGGAGCTGCGCGAGGAGCTGGAGCGAATCTCGTTGCCGTTCGAGGACGGCGCGACCCCGAGCGAAGGCGAGCTGCGGGTGGCGCAGGCGCAACTGGTCGGCTGGCTGGAAGGGTTGTTCCACGGCATCCAGGCGGCGCTGATGGCCCAGCAGATGGCGGCCAGGTTGCAGCTGGAGCAGATGCGCACCGGCAACCGGCCCGCGTTGCCGATGGGTCCGGGCGGAATGATCCCCGGCATGCCGGGTCAGCAGGGTCAGCCCGGTGACGGCGGCGGCTCCCGCACCGGCCAGTATCTCTGACTCAGCTCGCCTCGGGAGCGGTTCGCTCGGCCTCGGCCAGCAGGCCCTCCAGGTACACGGCGACGCCGTCGTCGGCATTCGACGCCGTCACCGCGTCGGCGATCTCGCGTACGGCCGGGTGGGCGTTGGCCACCGCCACCGCCCGTCCGGCCCAGGTCAGCATCGGTACGTCGTTGGGCATGTCGCCGAACGCGACCACGTCGTCGGCGGTCGCGCCCAGTCGGGCGCAGAGCCACGCCAGGCCGGCTGCCTTCGTCACGCCGGCCGCCGAGATCTCCACCAGCCCGGACTTCGACGAGTGGGTTGCCTCGGCCAGCCCGGCGAGCGCGCCCGCGACGATCCGGACGAACACGTCAGGGTCGTCGTGGCTGCTGCGTACCAGAAGTTTCACCGCAGGCGAGGTGAGCAGCTCGGCCGGATCGGTCACCACCTGGGCGGTCGGGTGCTCGCTGTTCCAGTGCGCGGGCCATTCGGCGGTGTGCCGCATCGACCGGCCGTCGTCCACCTCGACGGCGAAGACGACGTCGGGCACCTCCGCCCGCAGCCGCCGCGCGACCTCGGCCATGATCCCCGGAGCGAGTGGGTCGGCGCGCAGCACGGTGTCGGTCCGGGGGTCGTAGACCACCGCGCCGTTCGCGCAGACCGCCGGCACCGGTTCGCGTAGCTGTGCGTAGACGGCGGGCAGCCAGCGGACCGGGCGACCGGTGACCAGCAGCACCTGCCCGCCGCAGGCGTGGAACGCGTCGAGTGCAGCGGCGGTCCGGGCACTGAGCGACTTATCGGGCCGCAGCAGTGTCCCGTCGAGGTCGGTGGCGACCACGTGCGGACGCACTTGCATCTCCGGACATTAGCCGATCGAGGTAAACCGCTACACCATCATCGTCGTTACGCAGTGTAATCTCATCGGCGGCCCGGCGTACTGTCGGATGCGCGTTCGACACTGCCACCCGGCCCCCGCCGGCCCAGGCGAACATCGGCAGGTCGTTCGGCATGTCACCGAAGACCAGCACGTCCGCCGGGTCGACGCCGAGTGACTCGGCGACCACCGCCAGACCGGTGGCCTTGTCCACCCCGGGTGGGCAGATCTCGATGTAGCCGAGCCCGGCCTGGGTGACCGTCGCCAGCGTGGGCGGGATGAGCCGGATTGCCGCCGCGAGCAGGGCGTCCACGTCGTGCGACGGAGTCCGGGCGAACGCCTTGATCACGTCACCGGCCAGGCACTGCTGCCGGGTGCGGGCCTCGAAACGCTCCGGGTAGCGCCAGTGCGGGTCGAAGTCGCCCCACAGCGGCGCGTCGTGTTCGTCGGACGCCTCGACCATGACCGTGAGCGGGCCGACCGCCGCCTCCAAGTTGGTGATGATCTCCGCCAGGGTTTCGCCGGGCAGCCGTTCGTCGCGCAGCACCGTTGGGCCGGCCGGATCGCTCTGGTCGACGACCCGGCCGCCGCCGGCCATCACCAGGAAGTCGCCGGCCCGGATGTCGTTGCGGGTCAGCTCCATCAACCGGGGACCTCGGCCGGTGGCCCCGACCACCGGGATGCCCAGGGACCGGGCACGGTCGAGAACTTCATGGGTGTACGCGGAAACGGTCTCGTCGCTGCGGACCAGAGTGCCGTCGAGGTCCGTCGCGATCAGCTTGGGTAGGCCAGGGCGCGGCATGCTGTCCTCCTTGATCCCCGGTCGACGGGGCAGCAACCGTACCTCGCGTACCGTGACCTGACCATGACTTGCGCGCGAAGCCGAGATGCACACTGACCAGGCATCGATGTTCGACGTCACAGCATGATCCAGTACCGCCGGACCGACCCGAACGCGGTGTCACGCACGCCTTCGAAGACGCCGCCGCACCGTTCGATCGTCCTGGCCGAGGCGTCGTTGCCGATCGCGCAGACCGCGAGCAGCCGGTCCATGTCGAGTGTCCGCGCCTCGTCGAGCATCCGGCCCAGCGCCCAGGTGGGCGGCGACAAGCTCCCGTCAACTGCCCAGCTCAAGGCTGAACACAAGATCTCGGATTCGGTGATCCGCTACGCCATGCACGCCCTGCGGACCGAGGGCCTGGTCGAGAGTGCCCACGGCGTCGTGCGTGTTCGTGGCTGAACCGAAGTAGGGCGGCGTCAACCCAGCACCCCGTCGAGTGGAGGGCGGGGATACGAAATTCCGCGAGAATTACGTATCCCAGCCCTCCACTCGACGTCGCTCAGCCGGGGTCCGGCGGCAGCCACAGCCAGCGCAGCGCATCTGGCAGCAGCACCCCAGGGTGGTTCGGGCTGTGCCCACCGTCGCCGAGCACGAGTCGGAAGTCGTACCCCGTTTGAGCCAGGGCGGCCGCGACGTGCAAGTTGCTGGCGAGCCAGTTGTGCTCCGGCTCGTTCCAGTTGATGTCCCGGTGCCCGGTCTGCAGAAAGATCCGCACCGACTTACGCGGGGTGTCCCTGATCAGCTCCGGATAAGGGTTGCCACCGGGCATCTGGGCGAAGCTGGACAGGCAGCAGAGCACCCGGCGAAACCTGTCCGGGCGCAGCCAGGCGACAGTGAAGGCACAGTTGCCGCCACTGCTGATGCCGCAGATCCCCCACTGATCCGGGTTGTCGGTGATCGGAAAACGCTCCCTCACCTGCGGGATGATCTCGCTCAACAGGAAGGTGGCATAGCGGTCGTCGAAAGCGTCGTACTCGACGTTGCGCTGCCTGCGATCGAGGCCGTCACCAGCGCCAGCGCCGTCAGGCATGGACCCAGGGTCGACGAAGAGGCCGATCATGGGCGGGAGGTCGCCTTCATGGATCAGGTTGTCCAGGACGAGGGCGGCACGGACCTCGCCAGCCGGGTCCAGGTTCCACCAGCCGTCCTGGAACACCAGCAGGGCAGCCGGGCGCGACGGGTCGTACCGCGCCGGCAGGTGCACCCAGAACTTTCGGGCCGTACCCGGATAGATTGCGCTGTCCGCCCAGTCGAACTCGATGGTCCGACCGACCGGCACACCGGGTAGGCGTAGCGAATCGGGGCCGTGCAGGTACCTGACTTCTGACTGGTCGACCGGCAGATGCCGGAACGGAACCCGCACAGTGGTCAGGCGGTGGCGAGGGGTTCCAGCACGTCCCGGCCGCCGAGGTACGGCTGAAGTGCTTTCGGCACCCGGACCGAGCCGTCCGGCTGCTGGTGGTTCTCCAGGATCGGGATCAGCCACCGGGTAGTCGCGAGCGTGCCGTTGAGGGTCGCCACCGGCTGGGTGCGGCCGTCGGCGTCGCGGTAGCGGATGTTCAGCCGGCGGGCCTGGAACGTGGTGCAGTTCGACGTCGAGGTGACCTCGCGGTAGCGGCCCTGCGACGGCACCCACGCCTCGCAGTCGTACTTGCGGGCCGCGCTGGTGCCGAGGTCGCCGGCGGCTACGTCGATCACCCGGTACGGGATCTCGACCTTGGCCAGCATCTCCTCCTCCCAGGCGAGCAGCCGCAGGTGCTCGTCGTGTGCCTGCTCCGGCGGGCAGAAGGAGAACATCTCCACCTTGTCGAACTGGTGCACCCGCAGGATGCCGCGGACGTCCCGGCCGTACGAGCCGGCTTCGCGCCGGAAGCACGACGACCAGCCGGCGTAGCGTTGCGGCCCGTCGAGGGTCAGGATCTCGTTCGAGTGGTAGGCGGCCAGCGGCACCTCGCTGGTGCCGACGAGATACAGGTCGTCGGCTTCGAGCCGGTAGATCTCGCTGGCGTGCTCGCCGAGGAAGCCGGTGCCCTCCATCGACTCCGGCTTGACCAGCACCGGGGTGATCGTCGGGGTGAGGCCGTACTCGACGGCCTGGGCGATGGCCAGCTGCAGCAGCCCGAGTTGCAGCAGCGCGCCGACGCCGGTCAGGTAGTAGAACCGGCTGCCGGAGACCTTGGCGCCTCGTTCGACGTCGATCGCGCCGAGCGCCTCGCCGATCGCCAGATGGTCGCGGGGGGCGTCGATCTCCGGCCGGGTGCCGACCTCACGCAGCACCACGTAGTCGTCCTCGCCACCGGCCGGTGCGCCTGCCTCGACCAGGTTGGGGAAGGCCAACTGCGCCCGGCGCAGCGCCTGCTCGGCCTCGGTCACGGCGGCCTCGGCCGCCTTCACCTGGGCCGAGAGCTCCTTGGTACGGGCGAGCAGCTCGGCCTTCTCGGCCGGTTCGGCCCGGGGCAGTCGTTTACCGAGCTGCTTCTGCTCGGCGCGCAACGCCTCGAAGGCCTGCACCGACGCGCGGCGGGCCTCGTCGGTGGCGATCAGGTCGTCCACCCGGGACTCGGACTCACCGCGGGCACGCTGGCTGGCACGGAACAGGTCCGGGTCGTCGCGGAGCAGACGGAGATCGATCACGGATGTCAACGATACCGGGCCGGGTGGTTCGCCCGCGCGCAGGTTTACGCCGCATCACCAGCGTCGGTTCTGGTACGGCGGCTGGTCCGGCCGGACGAAGGGGTCGGTCGGCGCGACCGTCAGGTCGGCAGGTGGTACCAGCTCAGCATCCGGCCCGGTCGCCAGCTCAGCGGCTGGTCTGGCGACCGTCGGCACCACGGCATCGCCCTGGCCGCTGCCAGTGTCGTGCGGTGCGTCCGCGCGACCGGCCAGGTGGACGGCGAGCATCAGCGTGCCGACGCCGACGAGAGCGGCGGTCAGACCGGCGCCTGTCTCGGTCTGCACGACCAGGTGCCGCCCGGCTCCCAGCGGGGAGCGGACCAGCCCTTCGGCGTTGCTGGTGACCACGACGAGCAACACCAGCAGACCGCCGCCGAGGGCCAGCGCGGCGATCCGCGTGTCGCGGCGGAGCTTGGCTGAGCCGAACAGCGCCAGCGCCGCACCGATCAGTAGCACCAAGAAGCCGAGCAGGTACGCAGTGCCGTACCCGCCGAGGCCGGACACCAGCAAGGCGTCGGCGTACGGCTCGCCGTCGTCGACGCTCACCTCCGGGAACACGAAGTCGATCCAGACACCGCCGGCGGAGACGGCTCCGGCCAGCGCTCCGAGGGCGGCCAGGGCCAGACTCGCCGTACGGCCGGTCGCGGGCGGGGTGCGGAGGCCGCTGACGGTGGCCCGCAGCCGCTGGGTGAGCTGGGTGACCGAGCCGGACCAGCGGTGCGGCGGGCCGGCCGGCGGGGTCGGTGCGCCGCCGAAGTCCAGCACGACCGGCTCGGTTCGGGCGCCGGCGTCCGCGGGAGTACGGCTGTCGTCGTCGGCCATCGCGGCTGGCCCTCCTGGAGTGTCGTCGGCCCACGGTGTCGTTGGCCCAAGGCATCGTCGCACCGGCCACCGCGGTGAGCTAGCGTCATGGCCATGCCTATCCGTACCGCATCAGCCCGCTGGCAGGGCAATCTGACCGAGGGTTCTGGCACCATCCGCACCGGCAAGGGCGGATATGAGGGGAACTATTCGTTCAAGTCCCGTTTCGAGGAGGGCGAGGGCACCAACCCCGAGGAGTTGATCGGGGCGGCGCACGCCGGCTGCTTCTCGATGGCGTTCTCGAAAGGGTTGGCGGACGCCGGCTTCACGCCGACGTCGGTTCAGACCACCGCGTCCGTGCATCTGGGCAAGACCGACGCCGGGATGACCGTCACCCGGATCGATCTGGAGACGGTCGGCGAGGTGCCCGGTGTCGACCCGGACACCTTCCAGAAGCTCGCCGAGGCGGCGAAGGCCAACTGCCCGATCTCCCGGCTGCTCTCGCCGGGTGCCGAGATCACGCTGAACGCCAGCCTCTCGGTCTGAACCCCGCGACTGCAAGCAGCCACATCGAACGATCTTGGGCTTGTCGCGTGATCACCTGATCACGCGACAAGCCCAAGATCGTTCAATGGCCGTCGTGGTGCGGCAGAATGGACCGATGCCGGTCGAGATGAGCCGCGAACGCTTCGAGGAACTCGTCGGGGAGGCCCTCGACGAGGTGCCGCCGGAACTGCTCAAGCTGATGAGCAACGTGGTGATCCTCGTCGAGGACGACACCCCGGCCGGTGAGCCCGAGCTGCTCGGCCTCTACGAGGGCCACGCGTTGACCAGCCGGGGCTGGGACTACGCCGGGGTGCTGCCCGACCGGATCCTGATCTACCGCAATCCGATCCTGCGGATCTGCGAGACCGAAGCCGACGTCGTCGACGAGGTGGCGATCACCGTCGTACACGAGATTGCCCACCACTTCGGCATCGACGACGAACGGCTGCACGACCTCGGCTGGGGCTGACCATCGGACCGCCCGGAAGACTCGCCCGCCGGGCTGCTCGCTCAGGCAACGACTCGACTCGGGTTGCGTGCGATCACTACCCTTCGGTCGATAGCCCCTGACCAGGAGGAACCCTCATGCGCAGTGCCCTGTTCTCCGCCGAGCATCTGGAGAAGGAGTCGGCCCAGCCCGGCCTGCGGCTGCAGAACTCCAAGCTGCTGAAGATCGAGCTCAACGGCGAAGCGATGGCCCGGACCGGTGCGATGGTCGCCTACCAGGGCAGTGTCCAGTTCCAGGCGCTGGGCTCCGGCGGCCTGGGCAACTTCCTCAAGCAGAAGCTCACCGGCGAGGGCGTGCCGCTGATGAAACTGACCGGCCAGGGCGACGTCTTCCTCGCCAACGAGGCCAGCGACGTGCACCTGATCGATCTGGAGCCGGGTGACGCGCTGTCGATCAACGGGTCCAGCGTGCTGGCCTTCGACGCCGGTCTGCAGTACGACATCCGGATGGTGCAGGGGATGGGCTTCGCCTCCTCCGCTGGGCTGTTCAACTGCGTCTTCACCGGCCAGGGGCGGATCGCCATCACCACCAAGGGCACCCCGGTGGTGCTGACCGTCGACCAGCCCACCTACGTCGACCCGCAGGCGGCCGTCTGCTGGTCGGCCGGGCTGCAGACCGGCTACCACCGCGCTGAGCAGTTGGGCCTGGGCACGCTGCTCGGCCGGCGGACCGGGGAGGCGTTCACCATGAGCTTCGCCGGCCAGGGCTTCGTGATCGTCCAGCCGTCCGAGGAGCCGCCGGTGCGAGGCGCCGGCCAGCAGCAGCAGTAGCCCCCGTCAGTCCAGTCGACCGGCGCGGACCCGGGCCAGCCAGGCAGCCGCCTGTGCGTAGTCGTCGTCGCGCCGGTCGGCCTGGTCGCCGCCGGCCCGCCCGCCGCCGGCCGGTGGCCAGTCGTGTCGGGGGTACGAGCCGAGGAACCGCACTTCGGCGCAGACCCGGTGCAGGCCGCGTAGCGCGTCACCGAGCCGGTCGTCGGCGACGTGACCGGAGCAGTCGAGGAAGAACGCGTACCGGCCGAGCGCCTCGCCGGTCGGGCGGGACTCGATCCGGGTCAGGTTGACCTCCCGTACCGCCAGCTCCATCAGCACGGCGAGCAGCGCACCGACACTGTCGTGCGCGATGTAGACCGCCAGCGTGGTGATGTCGTCGCCGGTGGGCGGGGGCGGCGGGCCGGGGCGGCGGACCAGGACGAAGCGGGTCACCGCGTCGCAGTGGTCGGCGATCTTGTGGGCCAGTACGGTCAGCCCGTGGCCGGTCGCTCCGATGGGCGCGCAGATGGCGGCGTCGTGATCGCCGGCGGCCACCCCGGCGGCGGCCGCGCCGTTGGACAGCACGTCGACCACGGTCGCGTCCGGGACGTGCTGGCGTAGCCAGCCCCGGCACTGGGTGGACGCCTGCGGATGGGCGGCGATGCTGCCGATCTGCTCCAGGCTCGTCCCAGCGCGGGCGGCGAGCACGAACTCGACCGGCAACACGACTTCCTGGGTGATGACCAGCGGCGTGCCGTTGGTCAGCTCGTCGAAGGTGACCCCGACCGCCCCCCCGATGGAGTTCTCCAACGGCACCAGCGCGGCGTCGGCGGCGCCGGTCCGGACCGCCTCCAGCGCCTCCGGGACGCTGCGCGCCGGCAGTCGTACACCTTGCTCCGCCGCCGGGATGGTCCGCAGTGCCTGCTCGGCGAAGGTGCCTTCGGGGCCAAGGTAGGCGAAGCGGGTCGGTGCGACGACGGACATGCCGGCCAGCTTACGCAGTGCCCGACGGGATCGGCACCAACTCACAGGCAAGGGTGCGGATACCGGTCGGGGCGCCGACGCGCACCGGGATGACGCAGACGTCGGTGCCGGCGGTGACCATCGAGAATGAGGTGGGCAAGCCTTCGGTCACCACCTGCAACGGTTCGCGGTCAGGGATCTGCACCACGGTGTACTGCCAGGTCCCGGCGCAGCGCGGCGTCACCGGGACGGAAACCTGGGCGCCGGCGGGCAGTAGCTCGGTGCTCCGCCGCAGCAGTGCCACGACCTGGTCCGCGGAGGGCCGGCCGGCGCAGTCGACAGCGACCCGTTCACCGAAGCCGGGGCTGCCGGTGGGCGTCGGGGTGGTCGGGGTAGTCGGGGCGCTGGTACGGGGCGGTGGATCGGGCGTCGCCGGAGCGGTCGTGCTGGTGGTCGATGGAAGCGCCCGGTCGGACGGTGTCTGCCCGGGTAGCTCGGGCGGGCGGCCGCAGCCGCTGGCGCTCAGCGCCGTGCCGACCAGTAGCGTGCCGATCAGCAGCGCACGGCAAGCAGCCGAAGTCTGCCTGCTGGTCCGGGAGCTGTCTGCCCGACGCCGCTGGTGCGCGCAAAGCACCAGCTCATGGTAGGGGCTCAGCCAGCCACCCGGTGACCGGTCCCGGTCAGCGTGGCGAGCGCTTCGGCCAGCCGGACCGTCGGCACCAGCAGATAGTCGGTGTCGTACGTGGAGAACGCCACGATGTTGACCCGGGCGTCGGCCAGTGGCCCGGCCAGCGAAGCGAGAACTCCGGTCATCGCGAGGTCCAGCGGACCGGCCACCTGCAGACACCGCCAGGGAGTGGCGGCCGTGGCCTCGGCCGGGGCCCGGTCCGCCCGGCAGATGATCGACACCTCGTCCTCGGTCCAGGTGACCGAGACGATGCCATCGGCTGGGCCGGCGAGTAGGCCGGCCGGCAGCGAGGAGCCGGCCGGGAGCCGGCAGATGGCGTACTCCTCGGGCAGCAGTACGAGGTCGAGCATGGGGGCAGCGTACGACAGTGGCGCCGGAATGCGAGCCGGTCGGTCGGTGCGGGGTACGGACTGATCGGTCAGCCGGGCGGCGACGCCGTTGGTCAGCTGGTGGAGAAGGCGGTGGTGATCGGGGCGAAGAAGGTCAGCGAACCGGTCACCCGTTTGCCGCTCCAGACCGGAGTGGCGATCGCGTCCACGGTGCCGTCATCCGGGCCGTTCTCGGCGGCGCCGGCCAGCCGGAGCAGCCCTCGGGCGAGGCGACCGGAGGTCAGGGCGAGCAGCGGCGGGATCTTGTCGATTTCGTTCTCGTCGAGCTCGCCGCGTTGTGCGGTGAAATCGACCAGGCGCAGGCCGGCCAGCAGCGGCCGACCGGCCACTGTGCCCGGATCGCCGAGGCCGAGCAGTTCGCAGCAGGCCGGCGAGGCCGCTGCGATCGTCAGTCCCTGATCGATCACCAGGCACGGCTCGAGTGCGACGGCAGCGGCGGAGATCCACAGCTGGAAGTTGTCCAACCGCAACGTCTCGATCGACTCGCGGGCCTGCGGCACCAACGGCTCAGAAATTGAGAGCTCGACGTGCGCCATCGCGCCTCCCCTGACTCCACCGGACAACCGCAACGCTAACCGGTCTCTGCACGTCCGTCGAATGACGCCGGGACGAGCCGGCGATCCGACGGATGTGCAGACACCCGCAGGCGTCACATGTCCGATAGCAGCGGACGTAGGCCGCAGGGAGGTTGTAGCGTTTCGGCCCGAGGCTACCGCCGGCCGGACGGCTTGTCAGCCGCCGTTCGGTCCGCGCCGTACCACCGGTAGTCGGCGTTGGACCGGTACGGGGCGTTGCCCCAGGTGCCCGGATGCCGGGCGACCTGGTAGAGCTTCTCGGCGGTGGCCGCGCTGATCCGGCTTCCACCGGCGATGAGCAGCCGGTCGAGCTCCCGGTGGGTGGTGACCATGCACTCCTTGGGGAGCCCGTAGACGCTGATCACCCCGGAGCCGACGAAGGTCAGGACCGGCGCGACCGGGATGGTGTGGCCGACCGCGGCGGTCATCGCCTTGCTGGCCCGCTTCGCGTCGCGGCGGGCTTCGGCGACGTACGCTGGGCGCTTGCCGTTGATCTGGACGACGTCGCCGGCGACCAGCACCCGGCTGCGGCCATGATCGACGACGGTGACCGCGAACAGCCCGCTGGGGCCGATGGCGAGGAAGCCGGCGCGCTCGCCCCGGCCGGCGGTCTCCAGCCCGAGCACATGGTCCGGGCTGTCCGTTCGTGGCCAGTTGACCGCGTGCCAGGCCGGCCCGAGATGATCGAGTCGATGCACCGCGCGGGCACCGGCGGCCTCGATGCGCCGGGCACCCCGCTCGGCCCGTCGACGTCGGGCCCACTCCATCGGCGACGGCCGGATGGCCTCCAGCGCATCGGAGGGGGACTCCTCCATGGGCCGTGCATCTGCTTGATGTGGCAGGGCCCGCTGCGCGGGCAGAACTCGGCGCTCATGGAACACAGTCATCACGACCTCCGGCAAAAGGTCCCCTGGACTTTGGACTTCCCACTACCGTACGTGGCGACACCGGTACTGAAGCAAGGCGCCAAGCCGGAGTGAGTAGGGATGAATGCCCTATTCACCCTACGACTCTTTAGACAGATGGTGCCAAACGACAGCCATGGGGCGCGCGTGTGACGCACTACGTCGACAGTGAGGTCGGCCACCTCCGTACTGTCCTGCTGCACCGCCCCGGCACCGAACTGGCCCGGTTGACCCCGCGCAACAGCGGGGCCCTGCTGTTCGACGCGATCCCCTGGGTCGCCCGTGCCCAGGAAGAACACGACGCCTTCGCCGAGGTGCTGCGCTGCCGGGACGTGGAGGTGCTCTACCTCGAACAGCTGCTCGCCGAGACGGTCGCCGACGACACCGCGCGGGCCGAAGCCATCGAGACCGTGCTCGCCGGCAGCCGGCTCGGGCAGACGCTGCGCCAACGGGTGGCCGACCAACTCGCGTACCTCGATCCGGCCGGGTTGGCCCGGGTGCTCGTCGCCGGCGTCGCCCGTGGGGAGCTGCGGGTCGGCGCCGGGCGACCACCCGGACTCGGGTACGCCCTGATGCGCGAGCACGAGTTCGTCGTCGACCCGCTACCCAATCTGTTGTTCACCAGGGATTCATCAGTGTGGATCCGGGATCAGGTCGCGGTGACCAGCCTCGCCATGCCGGCCCGGCGCAGGGAAGGCCAGCTCACCGACCTGATCTACCGGCATCATCCGCGTTTCGTCGGCACCGAGCTGCTCTACCGGGCCGCCTTCGACCATGTCGAAGGCGGCGACGTGCTGTTGCTCGCCCCCGGGGTCGTCGCGATCGGCACCGGCGAGCGGAGCACGCCAGCCGGTGTGGAGCACCTCGCCCGCCGGGTGCTCGGCGCCGCGTTGGCCCACACCATCCTGGTGGTGCCGATCGCCCAGCGCCGGGCGACCATGCACCTGGACACCATCTGCACCCTCGTCGACGTCGACACCGTGCTGATGTATCCGCCGATGGCCGAGGAACTGACCGCGTACACGGTGATCCTCGACGGCTCCGGCGACCTGCAGGTGGACGGGCCCGCGCCGTTCCTGCCGGCTGCCGCCGACGCGATGGACCTGGACCGGCTCCGGGTGGTCGACACCGGACTGGATCCGGTCACCGCCGAGCGCGAACAGTGGGACGACGGCAACAACACGTTGGCCCTGTCGCCCGGCGTCTGTGTCGCCTACGAGCGCAACACCGCGACCAACACCGCGCTCCGGCGAGCCGGCATCGACGTCGTGACCATCTTCGGCACCGAACTCGGGTCCGGCCGAGGCGGACCACGATGCATGTCGGCACCGCTGGTCCGCGATCCGGCCCGCCCACGACCCAGCCGACTGCCCGGCTCGCCTACCGGGTGAGCTGCCGTCCGACTGCCCGATGGACTCAGCGCAGGGTGAGCTGGCGTCCCAGCAGGCCCTGCCGGGATCGGCGGGCAGCGGCGTCGAGGTCGCCGGTGTCCGCGGCCGCCTCGGCGTAGCGCTTGACGAACCGGGTCAGTGGATCCTCCCACTCGTCGGCCGCCGGGCCCGACGGCAGATCCCAGACCGGCACCAGCAGCCCGTGCGCCCGGAACATGCCGGCGAACTTGGTCTGCGGCCCCAGCGGGAGGTCACCCGCCGCGCTGAGCCGGGCCAGCGTGTCGAGCGCCCGATCCTCCTCGTCACCCAGCACCCAGCGCACGTGTGCCCGCTCGCCGACCCGACACCAGTACGCGGCGGTCGCGGCGGTCATCCGGGTCGTCGGATAGATGGAGGCGTCGGCCCGTTCGAGGGAGGCCTGCACCGCCGGATCGGCCGCCGCCTCCGCCGCCACCCAGAACGCGAAGCTGTCGTGCACCGTCACCGCGAGCGCCCCGTCGGTCAGGACGTCCTGCAGCCGGGGCCCGGGACCAGGCAGCGGCGGCACCACCACGGTGTCCCCGGGATCGGTCTCCAGCGCGGCGAGCAACGCGGCGGCCAGGTCCCGGGACACGTCACCGGACTGGGCGTGCCGCTGCAGCCCGATCATGATCTGGCCGTCGGCCCGCACCAACGCCGGCACCGCCATCGGCAGCACGGTGGCCAGCGTCACCGTCCGATCGGGGTACCGGTCGGCCAGGTCGGCGGCGAGCACCAGGGGCGCGGTCGCGGCCGGGACGAGTTCGCGTAACGCGATCCAGTCCGGCTCGGCGGTGAGCCCGGCGAACGGCCGGGGTACGTACACGTCGCGGATCTTCTCCCGCTTGCCGCCGCTGGCGGCCCGGTCCTGCTTTCGGCGCTTGCTCACGGCCAGTCAGCCTAGAGGATCGGATCGGGGTGCGGGGGCATCGCCGCCGTCGCTCCGGTGCGGCCGGCGCTCGGCGGCCGGGTCGTGCCCGGCTCGGTCAGCGGCCGGTGTCCGGACCGCAGAGTTCGGCCCAGACGCACCGCCCGGTGCCGATGTTCTCCACCCCCCACCGTCTGGCCAACGCGGCGACGATGGACAGCCCGCGACCGCTGAGCGCCTCCGGGGTGGCCGCGCGCAGCTGCGGGCTGCCGCTGGAACCGCCGTCGGTCACCCGGATTCGGATCGTGCCGCTCGGCCGCGCTGGAATCAGCTGGCAGGTGACGCGGATCATGCCGTCGGGCAGCGGCCGGGCGTGCCGTACGGCGTTGCCGACCAGCTCGGCGACGACCGTCATCACGTCAGCCAGGAAACTGGGCCGAATCCGACTGGCCAACATCCTGGTCAGTTGATGCCGGGCCAGCCGCCCACCGCTGACATGGTGGGGTACCAGGACGCTCCACGTCCGTCCCATCAGCGCCGCGGTCACGACGGTCTCCTCTCATCCGCGGGGCAGCCGTACCTGGGCTACCGTTCCTCCGCCGTCTCGCGGTCGTAGAGACACCCAGCCGTGTTGGCGCTCGACGATCTGACGGACCAGATAGAGCCCGAGACCCGCGCCCGGGTAGCGACGCTGATCGCCCGATTCGCCCTGCCAGAAGCGGTCGAACGCCCGTTCCACGTGCTCGGGATGTACCCCGATGCCGCGATCGCTAATCCGGAACACGACGGTGCGCTCGTCGGCCGTGGCGGTCAACTCCACCGGGGTGCTTCCCGGCGAGTACTTGTCGGCGTTGGTGGCGAGCTCGGTGAGTACCGTGGCCAGGCTGCTCCGGTCCCCGAACGCCTTGGGCAGCTCGGGTGGCAGGTCCACGGTGAGCCGGCGCCGTAGCTCGGCGGGGAGCGTGTCGACCGCCGCACGAAGCGTCTCGGCGAGGTCGAACGTGGCGAGCCGGCCACCGGCCACCGGGCCGGCGTCGTTCGCGGCGGCGAGCAGCCGGTCGACCAGGCGGGCGAGTTCGGTGGCCCGCTGCCCCAGCACCCGGGCTGCCTCCCGGCGCTCCTGATCGCTCAACGAATCCCAGTGGTCGCCCAGTGTTTCGGCATATCCCTTGATGACGGTCACCGGAGTGCGGAGTTCGTGGCTGGTGACCGCGATGAACAGATCGACGTCGTGGTCCCGGCGGTGTTGATCGCTGATGTCCCGGAAGGTGACGACCCGCGACGCGACGAAACCTGGCAGCTCTCCGGAGGTGACCCGCAGCCAGCGGCCGTCCGGCTGTTGGTGGTCGACGACCTGACCGGACGGTGGCACCGGGAACGGGATCGGTCGGTGCAGGCGTTCCCGGGCGAGACTGCCGGTCAGCCGCTCGGCCGCCGGGTTCCACAGCCGTACGCAGGACTCGTCGTCGATGATGGCGAGCCCGTCGGCGAGCGCGGCGACCACGGGACCGTCGCCGTGCACCGGCAGCCCGCTCTGGTCGCCGTACATGTGCGCGATGTGCGACGACAGGTAGGCGATGAGAGTGTGGTGCTCCGGGCTGGCCTCGCCGTCCAGGTCGGGATAGTAGGCGTGCAGGCTGCCGATCAGCACTCCGCCGATCTCGGCCCGGGCGGTCAGCATCCGGTGCAGGCCACGCCCGGCGATCTGGTCGGCCTGCTCGGCGGAGAGCGCCGTCACCGGGAACTCGACCGTTCGCGGACCAGCGAGCAGTTGGGCGGTCACCGGATCGCCGAGGTCGACCGGCCGGCCGATCGACCACTCGGCTGCCCCGGCCGCGGCGATGATCCGGCCACTGGTCGGGCCGTACTCGGCGAACGACGTGCCGGCGGCGCCGAGGGCGCGTTGGGCCAGTCGTAGCAGATGGTGCAGGACCGGCAGCCCGGCGTCCCCGTTGTTGATCATGTCGAGGACCACGGTGTGACCGGCGATCAGGCTCGGGTAGTCGGGGCGTTCCGGCATGCCTGTGAGTCTGCCGTCTGTCGGCCCATTTGGGCAGTGGCCAGGCCGCCGGCGTGCGGCCGACGGTGCCAGTCGGTCGACATGAGGTCGTGGACGCCCGGTCAGAGGACCCGCGCCGGCTGACCGGTTTCGCTGACCATCGGCCGGGCGCCCGCCGCCCAGTCCTGCATGCCGCCGGCCAGGTTGCGGACGTTGTCCCAGCCGTGCTGCCGCAGGTACGCCACGACCTGACCGGACCGGCCGCCGGATCGGCAGACGACCACCACGTCGCCGTCCTGTGGCACCTCGGCGAGTCGCTGCGGGATCTCCATCATCGGCAGATGGTGGGCGCCGGGCGCGTGCCCGGCAACCCACTCCTGCGGCTCGCGTACGTCGATCAGGTATGCCTCGTCGGTGACGTCGGCGACGACGACCGTGGGGACAGTGGGTCCGAACATGCCGCCCAGCCTATTGCTGACCGGCGAGCACGGTCGGGTTGGCCAGCACGAAGTCGTCGAGGGCGTCGTTCTTGACCGCCTGGAACATCTCCATGCTCAGGGGGTCGAGCACTTCCCGGCCGGAGTCGTTTCCGTTGAAGCTGCCGCCGTTGGTCCGCAGCATGACCAGGTCGTTCGCCGCCACACCACGCATCGTGAAGACGAAGTCGGCGACGTCCGCGTCGCCGACGTCCAGCACGAACGCCTCGCCAGCGGCCTTGGTCAACTCGCTGATCTTGAGCGGGTTGGTCATCACCCCGGCGGACATCGCCTTCTTGGCCATGCCCTTGATCAGCTTCTGCTGGTTCTTCTGCCGGTCGTAGTCGCCGTTGGCCAGGCCGTACCGCTGCCGGGAGAAGTCCAGGGCCGCCCAGCCCTCCATCTCGCGGCAGCCCTTCTTGTGCACCACCTGCTGCTTGTCGCCGTAGACCTTTTCGGCGTCGGCGTTCCACATCGGCTCACCGTCGACCAGGGTCATGTGGGTCGACGGCGTGTCCTCGTCGACGCAGATCGGGATGCTGCCGAGGCTGTCGATGACCGATTTGAACCCGCTGAAGTTGATGATCGCGGCGCCGTCGAAGCTGATCCCGCTCATGTTCTTGATGGTCTTGGCCATCAACTGGGCCCCGCCGGCGTGTCCGGCGCCGTTCTGCGCGCCGTGGAAGAAGGCCTCGGTGGCCTTGGCCACCCCACCGCCGTAGCCGCTGGCGGGGAAGGGCGGCACCTCGACCTCGGTGTCGCGTGGCAGCGAGATCAGATAGGCCTGGTCGTGGGTCGCCGGAATGTGCAGGATGATGATCGTGTCAGCCCGGGTGTCCGACTCCGCCCAGCTGGAGCGGTGGTCGATGCCGAGCAGCAGCAGGTCGATCGGGCCTTCCAGACTGTCGCCGCCCTCGGCGTCGGTCTTGCCTGCCGTGCCGAGCAGGTTCGACTGCTCGATCCCGCTGGTCGCCTGCGCGATGAACCACTTGCTGCCGACGATCGTGGTGCCGCTGACCATCATCAGCAGCGCGCCCAGAATCACCATCGTGCGGGCCCAGACCGGGTCCTTGCGGCGGGGACGCTTGCCTGCGCCGCCCTTGCCGCCGCTGCGGTTGCCGGGCTGGCGGCCGGTCCGACCGGCATGCGGGCCAGCCGACTCGGTCGACGTCGAACGTCGGCGGGTCTGAACCGGCATGTCTGCTCCTGAAGGGCGTGACAATAAGGCGTGCCCACTGTACGGACGTTTGATGGAGAAATCGACCCTACTTGGGTTTCGAATTCGCGTCGGATCGAGTTGGTTACCGTCTGATGCTAGCGATGGTCGTCACTCAGTCACTGGCCCCCGGACTCGGCGTGACATTCGCTTGTACCCAGGCGGTCATCTGGTCGTCGGCCATCGCCTGGTACATGGTCAATGCCTTCTCCCGGTCCGAGACGACCACCGACTCGCCGTTGATGGTGTCGCTGCCGTTGTGCGGGCTGGTCAGGAACTGCAGGTTCTCTCCTCGCAGCTTGCGGAACTCCAGGGCCATGTCGATCAGCGAGAACCCCTCGTCGACCGTCACCGCTTTGGTCGTCGCCTTGAGAAACGAGTTCAGCTTGGCCGGGTTCGACAGTGTGCCGGAACTCACAGCCTTGTCCATCAGGGCCCGCAGGAACTCCTGCTGGTGCCGCATCCGGGCGAAGTCACCCTCCGGGAACTGCTTACGCTGGCGGACCCAGTCGAGCGCCTCGGCCCCGTTCATGTGATTCACCCCCTGGGTGAACTGCCGGTACGGCTTGTGGATCGAAGTGGTGTCCTGCTCGACGGTCAGGTCCACGCCGCCGAGGGCGTCGGTCACCTCGACGAACCCGCCGAAGTCGATGGCCATCACGTGGTCGATCCGTACGCCGGAGAAACACTCCACGGTCCGGACCGCCAGCGGCATCCCGCCGAAGGCGAACGCGGCGTTGATCTTCGCCCGCTGTCCGCTGTCGCAGGCCGCACCGGCCTCCGCCGGGACGGTGACGTACAGGTCACGCGGAATGGACACCAGGTATGCCCGGTCGTGCGACGACGGAATGTGCATCACGATGATCGTGTCGGCCCGCCACCGGCCGGCCTGGTCCAGCTGGGCGTCCGGATCCCGCGAGTCGGTGCCGATCATCAGGATGTTCAACGCGCCGTCGACCGCCGCTGGCGGCCGGCCGTCGGTGATCGCCGAGAACGGGTCGGTACGGGCGAGGTCCTGGTCCAGCCCTCGCGCGTAGGCCCAGAGCCCGCCGCCGGCGACCAGCGCGACCAACAGCAGCGCAACCAGGCCCACCAGCGCGATGCGACCCCAGCGCGGGCGTGCCCGGCGGGGCCGGCCACCGTACTGCCCGCCCTGGTAGCCGCCGGGGCCACCCGGGCCTCGGCCGCCTGGACCGCCGGGCACCTGGGCCCGACCAGTGGATCCGGCGCGGACCGGCCGTCCCGGTCCGGATCCGGGCGCGGATCCGGACGGGTCACCGTAGTGGCTGCTGACTGACATGCCTCCAGCGTACGTACCGCACGCTCGCCGACTCCTGAGTCGGCGCCGGAGTTCTGAACCGGTGCGCCGGCAGTCGCCCGGTGAGATTCAGCCGAGCCGCTGCCGGAAGTACGCGATGGTGCGCGCCAGTCCGTCCGACGGCTCGACCGAGGGCTGGTAGCCGAGTAGGGTCCGGGCCAGGGTGAGGTTGGGGCGGCGCATCTCCGGATCGTCGGACGACCTGCCGACGAAATCGATCGTCGAGCTGCTGCCGACCAACTCGATGATCAACTCGGCGAGGTCGCGCATCGACAACTCGTGCTCGGTGCCGCAGTTGATCGGCCCGATCTCGGTGGAGTCCAGCAACGCCACGATGCCGGCGACCAGGTCGGTCACATAGCAGATCGACCGGGTCTGTCCCCCGGTGCCGTGCACCGTGATCGACTCCCCGCGCAACGCCTGGCTGATGAAAGTCGGGATCGCCCGCCCATCGTCCGGACGCATCCGGGGGCCGTAGGTGTTGAAGATCCGAACGATCCCGGCATCCAGCCCTCGGTAGCGGTGATAGGCCATCGTGGCGGACTCGGAGAACCGTTTGCCCTCGTCGTAGACGCTACGGACACCGATCGGGTTGACGTTTCCCCAGTAGGTCTCCGGCTGCGGGTGCACCAACGGATCCCCGTACGCTTCCGACGTCGACGCCATGATGAACCGGGCACCGTCGGTGACCGCGCGGTCGAGCAGGTGCAACGTGGCGATCGAGCCGACCCGCAGGATCTCGATCGGCAGGGTGGCGAAGTCGGTTGGGCTGGCCGGCGAGGCCAGGTGCATGATCGCGTCGAATCGCCGTCCTACAGCTGAGTGGTGATCCGGCAGCCCGTCGGAGACATCCGCCTCGACCAGGGTGAACCGGGGGCCGTCGAGCAGATGCGCGACGTTCTCCTTGGAACCGGTGACGAAGTTGTCCACCACGACCACCGAGCAACCGCGCGCGATCAGCTGGTCGACCAGATGGCTTCCGACGAAACCGGCACCACCGGTGACCAGCACGCGATGGCCGTCGCCGAATCGGGGAACAGGCAGCATGACCCCAAGCCTACTGGTACGCGGGCGACTCGGCGGAGGTCGCCACCCAGGCCGGAGGGTCGGATGCCGACGGTGTTCGGCCGGTCATCGGGGGCCGGTCGGGTCGGCCAGTTGGCGGTACCGACCGCGGTAGTGGATCAACGGACCAGGGTCGGGTTCGTCGCCGACCGTCACCGACTCGACGGTTGCCTCGATCAACATCGACCATCCGAACGGTCGGGCGCCGTCAAGTCGGCAGCCAGCCCAACTCGTCGCTGCCGCGAGAACCGGGCCGTGCTCGGTGAACCGCCAGTCCACCCCCTTGAACGGGCCGCCCGGCGCGGGCATCAGGCCGGCGAACCGATCCGCCAACTGACGGTGCGACGGACCCAACGGGGTGACCGCGAACCGCTGTGCCTCCTGGAGCACCTCCCACAGCTGGGACTCCTCGTCGAGTAGGCCGAGCAGCCGTGGCGGTTCGCCGTCGACCAGGACGGTCGACGACACGGTCAGCCCGGCCAGCGGCACCGCCGTCCCGCGTGCCGGGCCGGTCGGATTCGTGTTGCTGTCCGGCTGGGCCGGACCCACCGTGCCGACGGTCCAGAGTACGACCGGAGCGGCCAGCCGCCCGCGCAGTCGCCGCACCGGCGAGCGCTCCGTCGCGGCGGCGGCGAACGGGTCGCGGTAGTGGATCTCGGCACCTGGCTCTAGATGATTCACGTGAAACATTGTGGCCCGGTCGCGGGCGGCCCCGCCGCGCACCTCACCGGCGGGGAGTCACCGTGGCCAGCAGCTCCGGCATGCGCCGGTCGAGCAGATCGCCGGTAATGTACAGGCCGAGGAGCACCGCGCCGACGCCGTACCCGAGGCCGACCGGCAGCGCCAGCCAGACCCAGACGTCACCGAGTACCGCGGTCGCCACCACCATCGGCACGGCGGCCACCGCCGCCGCGATCATCGCCACGAACGCGAGCAGGCTCTTTGCCATCCCGGCCCCGCTGTTCAACGCGAACGGGTTCGACGTCTCCGGCAGCGAGTAGGCGCCGATTACCGAGATGACCAGGTTCACCGCCAACCCCGCCCCGTACGCGGCGAACAGCGTCCCGGCCGCGATCGGGATCCAGCCGGGCTCCTGGAGGAGGAAGCCCAGACCGGCGGAGATGACCACCAGCATCGGCACGATGTACACGGAGAAGCCGACCACCCGGGCGCGCAGCTCCAACCGGCCCGGCACCCCGGCGATCACGTTCGCCGCGTACGCGCTGCCGTCGAAACCGAACTGGTTTGCCAGCGTCACCGTGGCGAGCGCGCCGACGAAGAGCATCGAGAGGCTGACCGTGGTCGTCGACGTGGTCGGACCCACGTCCACCGGGCCGTCACCGCCGAACACGAATCCACCGGATCCGCCGACGTTGATCAACGCCGGTACGAAGACCCCGACCACGGCGACCGTGATCAGATTGGCCCGTCGCCGCATGTCCCGCCACCAGTAACGCGTCTCGCGGGCGACCAGCGCGCCGTAGCGGTTGCGCGGGGTCCGGCCGAGCAGCCGGGGGAACAGCTGCGCCACCGGAGCGCCGAGCTCGCCGGTGGCGGCCTTCGCCGTACCGGTGCTCGCGGAGCCCACCATCGCCGATTCCAGCGAACGCGCCCACCAGGCCAGCAGCGCGAGCACGGTCACCGCGGCGATGAGCAGCTTCACCGGGACCGCCCAGAGCCGCCCCTCGACCACATCGAAGCCCATGGTGTACGGCGCGGCCAGCGGCGTCCAGCCGACGATCCGCGCGATGTCCGCCAGCCGATCCCAGTCGGCGTTGCCGAGACCACCGATCACCACCAACTGCAACGGGCCGAGCAGCGCGGCCAGCACCGCCAACAGCACCGCGGCCAGGTCGCGGACCTTGCGAGAGCGCAGCATCCCGGCGAAGGCGCTGGTGATGGCCCGGCTCGCGACCACGCAGAGCACCAGCCCGGCGGCGATCCCGACCAGCTGGACGAACCCGGCCAGCGCCCCGCCGAGCAGGAGGGCGCTGAGCACCGTCCCCAGCGTCGCCAGCCCGGTGGCGATCGTCGGCACGCCGACCAGCGCCGCCGCCAGCAGCCCGGCGACCAGCGTCCGGCGGGGCAGCGGCAACAGCGCGAAGCGGGCCGGATCGAGCGACTCGTCCACCCCGAAGAAGACCAGCGGCAGTAGCAGCCAGCCGAGCACCAGCAGCGCTCCGCCGAAGCCCGTGGTCAGCAGCATGCCCTGCGGGTAGTCACCCAGGCCCGGCGCGGCCAGCATCAGGAATCCGGTGCCGGCGAACCACAGCCCGGCCAACAGACCACCGATGAACAACCCGATCCGCCAGCCCTGGCCGCGCAGGTTGTTGCCCATCACCCGCAGCTTGAGCCGGACGAAGTGCCGGGAGCGCACCGGCCGGGCGACGCCGTCGGCCGCAGCTCCCAGCGGCGGCGTCGGCGTGATCACAGCCATGCCAGCTCCTCGCCGGTCGCCGTGCGACCGCCGACGACCTGGACGAACACCTCCTCGAGGGAACGCCCGGCGCGGACGAAGTCCAGCGTGCCGACCTGCTTGATCACCCCGTCGGCGAGGATGGCGACGTGGCTGCAGAGCCGTTCGACCACGTCCATCACGTGGCTGGAGAAGACCACAGTGCCACCGCCGGTGACGTACCGCTGCAGGATGTCGCGGATCAGCGCCGCGGACACCGGGTCGACCGCCTCGAACGGCTCGTCGAGGACCAGCAGTCGCGGACCGTGCAGCAGCGCGCAGGCCAGACCGATCTTCTTCTTCATCCCGGCGGAGTAGTCGACGACGAGGGTACGCCCGGCGTCACCCAGGGCGAGCACGTCGATCAGCTCCCGGGCCCGTTGGTCGACCACCGCGGGGTCCATGCCCCGCAGCAGTCCGTGGTACGCGAGCAGCTCGGCGCCGGTGAGCCGGTCGAACAGCCGCACCCCGTCCGGCAGTACGCCGAGCAGCTGCTTGGCCCGGGTCGGGTCCGTCCAGACGTCGTGACCGAGCACGTGTGCGCTGCCGGCATCCGGCCGCAGCAGGCCGACGGCCATCGACAACGTGGTCGTCTTGCCCGCGCCGTTCGGGCCGAGTAGCCCGTAGAAGGACCCGCCCGGCACGTCGAGGTGCACTCCGGCCACCGCGATCTTGTGATCGAACCGTTTGGCGAGCCCACGCAGGGTCAACGCGCTCGGGCGTGCGGTGTCCATCGGGTCGCTGTTCACGGTACGACCGTAGCCAGCGCCGGCCAGGTTGGCATTCGGGCCGGGGAAGGATTCACGTCTCCTACCTGGTGGCGAGGCTCCTCCGTCGCCGGATGAGCCCGCCGGATGAGCCCGCCGGATGAGCCCGCCGGATGGGGAAGACCTAGCCGCGCAGGCTCTCCGGGGCGTGCAGACGCAGCATCACCGCGTTCACCTGATTGGGCAGCCGACGCCGGGTCAGCGCCGACACCAGGATCATCACCGCGAACGCCAGCGGCACCGTCCACGCGGCCGGCTGCGCCACCAGGACCGCCGGCCAACCGGACAGTGCGGGGCCGAGCATGGTCCACAGCACCGCGCCGATCGCGGCGCCGCCGCCGACGATGATGCCGGCCGCCGCACCGGCGTCGGTCAGCCCTCGCCACCAGATGCCCAGCACCAACAGCGGGCAGAAGCTCGACGCGGCCACCGCGAAGGCCAGCCCGACGACCTGGGACACGTCGAGCCCGGAGACGTTCAACGCGAGCACCATCGGCACCGCGCCGGCGACCAGCGTCGCCAGCCGGAACCCGCGTACGGAGGGACGCCGCAGCACATCGGTGGAGACCGCGCCGGCGACGCTGGTCAGCAGCCCGGACGAGGTGGACAGGAAGGCCGCGAACGCGCCGGCGGCGACCAGTGCGGCGAGCAGCTGACCGAGCGTCCCGCCGCTGAGCGCCGCCTCCGGCAACAGGATCACCACCGCGTCCGAGCGGCCGGTCATCAGCAACTGCGGGGTGTAGATCCGGCCGAGCACCCCGTACAGCGTCGGGAACAGGTAGAACATGCCGACCAGGCCGAGCACCACCAGCGTGGTGCGGCGGGCGGCGGCGCCGTCCGGGTTGGTGTAGAACCGCACCAGTACGTGCGGCAGCCCCATCGTGCCGAGAAACGTCGCGAGAATCAGGGAATAGGTGGCGAACAGCCCCTGGTCACCGCGCTCCGGGTCACCCGGCAGCAGCCAGGCCAACCCCCGGTCGGCGTCGACTCCGGAGACCTGTGGCACCGGGTCGCCGGCGTCGAAGGTCAGCTCGGTGCCCGGCTCCACCTGCTCGGTGCGTCCGTCGAGGTAGGTCAGGGTCGCCGACCGTTCGATCAGGACCGTGGTGGTCTCGATGAAGGCCGCCCCCTCTGGCGGGGTGATCGGCGGCCGACCGTCGGACTGCCACTGCAACGCGAGGAAGATCGCCGGTACGGCGAGCGCGGTCAGCTTGAGCCAGTACTGGAACGCCTGCACGAAGGTGACCGCCCGCATCCCGCCCAGTGCCACGTTCGCCGTGACCACCCCGCCGACCAGCAACGCCCCCAGCGGGTACGGCGCGCCGGTGACCGTGGCCAGGGTCAGCCCGGCACCCTGTAGCTGCGGCAGCAGGTAGAACCAGCCGATGAATATCACGAAGAGGGTGGCGAGCCTGCGTAGCCGCCGCGAACCGAGCCTGATCTCGCAGAAGTCCGGCAGGGTGAACGCCCCCGAGCGACGCAGCGGGGCCGCCACGAACAGCAGCAGGGCCAGGTAGCCGGCGGCGAAACCGACCGGGTACCAGAGCACGTCCACGCCGTACTTGAGGATCAGCCCGGCGATGCCGAGGAACGACGCCGCCGACAGGTACTCGCCGCCGATCGCCGCAGCGTTCCAGCCCGGGCTGACGGTACGCGAGGCGACCAGGAAATCGGACGTGGTGCGGGCCAGTTTCAACCCGTAGAACCCGATGGCGACGGTCACCAGGGTGACCGCCACCAGCGCCGGAATCAGGTACGGGTTGGCCATCGGCGCTGCTCAGCGCTCTGGCCGGCGGACCAGCGCGGCGAAGTCCTGCTCGTTGCGTTCGGCGAGATACACGTACGCCAGGCCGACCGCGAGGAGAAAGGGGAAGGCGGCCACTCCGAGCAGCAGCCAGGCCAGGTTGACGCCGCCGATCTTGGTGCTGCCGACCGCCGGTGCCACGGTGAACAGCATCGGCAGTGCGCCCAGGCCGATCGCCACCACCGCCGCCAGCCGCAGCGCCAGGGCCAGTTGAGCCCGGACCAGCCCGCGCACGAGTGCCTCGCCGACCTGGGTCTGTTCGGCCAGGTCGGTGCGGAGCCGGTCGGCGCCGCTGCGGCGGTTGACCTCGCCCAGCACGATCCGCACCCGGCGGGGCGGCGCCGTGGTGGGCTCGGACGCCGGACCGTGGCCGGCGTCGTCGTGTTCGGCCATGCCGGCAGTCTCACCGGCCGTCGCAGAATGTCAAGCCCACCCACCCAGGGTGGTGCCCGACCGGTGCCCGCCCGGTGGTCGCCTGCCAGGCGTCCGGTCGCGGAGTTCGTCGAGCTGGACGAGCGCCCACTCCAGCGACTCGCAAACCCCAGGAACAGCGAAGCGCCCGACCGCAGACTGCGGTCGGGCGCTGCTGAAGCCCGGCGAGAGGCTTTGTGGCCAGGGGCGGGGTCGAACCGCCGACCTTCCGATTTTCAGTCGGACGCTCGTACCAACTGAGCTACCTGGCCGGGCAACCGGGTCATCATACCCGGATCGGCGACGGTGGTCTCCAGACCCGGTGAACGTGCCCCAGAACACTAATCGCCGCGTATCGAAACACGCGGCGACCGGTGTTGCGGTCCTGACGGGACTTGAACCCGCGACCTCCGCCTTGACAGGGCGGCGAGCACTCCAACTGCTCCACAGGACCTCGGCGTTGCGCCGGCCGGTTGGCCGGTTGGTGCCCCCAACGGGATTCGAACCCGTGCTACCGCCTTGAAAGGGCGGCGTCCTGGGCCGCTAGACGATGAGGGCGGCCCCATCATCATCGCACATCGCGACTTTGACGGTAGTGCTCCCATCCGGCCCCGCCGGAAGCTTGCGAAAGCATACGCGACGAGCATGCCCCGGGCCAAACCAGCCCGGTGGACCGGACGATCAGGGGGAAAGGTTAGCACCGAGCGGCATGATCCCGTACCGCTGCCTCAGCTCCTGGAGGATCGTCGGCAGGGCCGCGACGGTTGCGGACCGGTCACCGCCGCCGTCGTGCAGCAGGATCACCGAGCCGAGTCGGGACTCGGTCTGGATGTGCTCGATGAGCTGATCCTTGGTTGGTTTGTCCCAATCGCGCGGGTCGACGTCCCAGTCCAGCGACACCATGCCCAACTCGTCGGCGACCGCCACCGCCGCCGGGGTCCAGGCGCCGGCCGGATGCCGGAAGTGCTCGACCGGCGCGCCCGGAACAACCCTGTGGATCTCCTTGGTCGTACGCAGCAGATTGGCGCGAATCTCCGCTTCCGGTAGGAGCCCAAGATCGAGCTCGTGCCCCCAGCTGTGGTTGCACAACGTGTGACCCTCCCGGACGATCCGGGTGACAAGTGCGGGATACCGGCGTACCTGGGCGCCGACCAGGCAGAACGTCGCCTTCACCCCGGCGGTGCGCAGCTCGTCGAGGATCAATGGGGTCCACTGTGGGTGTGGGCCGTCGTCGAAGGTGATCGCCACCTGGCGGTTGCCGGTGCGGCGCTGCAACAGGCCCGGATCGACCGTGGGCCGGGGCGACGCGCCAGGTGTGGCGGTCCCCGCCGGCGGCGGTCGGGAATCATTGGTGTCGTCGACCGACGGGGCGGGTCGGGGCGCGGGGACCACAACAGACAGTCCATCTGGCTGACCGGGTGCCGCGCCGAATCCGGCGACGGCCGACCACTGTGCGGGCACCTCACGGGCGCCACGCATGGCGGAGATACTTTCGCTGCCGACGAACAGGGCGAACACGGTCAGTCCAGCCGCGAAAACGGTGCGTCTCGACATGTCGACTCCGGGCGGGGGGGTTTGGCGGAGACCGAGCGACTGCATACGTTAGCCGATCAATGCGTACAGTTCGACCCTTTCTGCTGAGCAATCGCTCAGTAGCCCGCCGGGTGCTCGCTCAGTCGTCCGCCGGCGCGTCGGCGCGCAGGAGCGCGGCGACCGGATCCGCGGAGCGCGGACCGGTAGCGACCTCGGCGGCCCGGCAGAGCTCGACCGCTTCGGTCAGGTTGCCCGCGTGCCGTACCCCGGCCGGCAGCTCCGCCAGCGACCAGCCGGGTCCGACCGCCAACACCAGCACCGGGCGGTGCCGCCCGGCACGTACCGCCAGCAGCTGACCGGTGTCGGCTGTCGCCGGCGTCTGCGACCACAGTGCCACCGCGGCCGGACCGGTCCGGCCGACCGCCGCGACCAGCGCCGACGTCGGCACCCGGGCGCTCAGCAGCCGGGTGAGTACCCCGACCTCGGCGAGCGCCGCCGCCAAAGCCTCCAACGGAAGCGTGTGCTGTTCCTCGTCGGCGCAGGCCAGCAGCACGCCCGACCCGCCCACGGCCGCAGCGCCGTGGCCGACCGCGCTGCCGGTTGCGAAGCCGGTCGACGTCGGCCGGTTCACCATCGACAGCGCCTCGGAGACGCAGCGCGACAGCAGATGCTCCACCTCCACGAAGCCGGCTGTCGTCGCGTACCGGTCGCCGACACCAGCCAACACCGGGCGCACCACCTGATCCCAGGTGGCGATGACCCCGTCGCTGAGCAGCGCCTGTTCCAGGATCTCCCGCATGGTCAGGTTGTCCAGCCGGACGGCCGCCCGGGCCAGGCCGCGCGCTGCCGGACCGGCGGCACCGACCCCGATGGCGAACCGGCCGCCGGCCCGCCCGGTCGCCACCGCCGCGGACGGACGCGGACCGGCGGCGGTAGCGGAGGGACCCGGCCCGCCGGCCGTCGCCGCCCAGCGGGCCGCCTCGGCGGGTGCCACCCCTTCGGCGGTGAGCCGGCGCATCACCTCGAGCCGAGCCAGGTCCTCGCGGCTGTACCGGCGATGGTGACCCTTGACGTGTCGGGTCGGCCCCAGGCCGTAGCGTTGATGCCAGGTCCGCAGCGTGGTCACCGCCACGCCGAGTCGGCGCGCCGCGTTGCCCGCGCTCAGCGCGTCATCGCCCACCCGACCGCTCCGTGACAGAGCCGTACTCCTGCCTGCCCGGAGCCGACCCGCCGCCGTCTGGGAACAGGTGGCTCTGAGCGAACAGGTGGTCGGCGACTCCGGCGAGCCACGGGGCGTACGTGTCCGGTTCGTCGGCCAGCCCGGCCTGCAGCTCCCGCGCGGGGACCCACCGCAGCTGCGCGACCTCCTGCGGGTCGGGCCGCAGCGTGGCCTGCGGGTCCAGGGAACCCAGCAGTACGTGGTCGTACTCGTACTCGGTCCGTCCGGTGACCGGGTCGGTGGCCTGGTACGTGTGCACCCCGATCTCGGTCAACGCGACCGGCTCGACGCCGACCTCCTCGCCGAGGCGTCGGTTGGCGGCCACCGACAGGTCCTCCCCGGGTAGCGGATGGCCGCAGCAGGTGTTCGCCCAGCGCAGCGGAAAGCGGGTCTTCACCGCGGCCCGCTGCTGCAGCAGTAGCCGGCCGCGTTCGTCGACCAGGAGCACCGAGAACGCCCGGTGCAGTTGGCCAGGAGGCTGGTGGGCATCGGCGACGGTTGTCGATCCGACCGGTCGACCGGTCGGATCGACCAACTCGACCAGATGGCCTTCTCGTGCGTGGACGGTCATCCGGCACCTCTCGTGCTCGCGCGTCCGCCACCACGGCGGCCGCTCCGCGGGGCTCCGCCGGTCACCCGTGCCGCAGCCAGCTTCCCGGAAATCAACACCATCGGTACACCGACCCCGGGTTGGGTGCCTGAGCCGACGAAGACCACATTCTCCAGTGTGGGGTGCAGGTTGCCGGGACGGAACGGCCCGGTCTGGAACAGGCTGTGTGCGGCGGCGAACGGCGTACCGGCCGCCATCCCGGCATCGGCCCAGTCGGCCGGGGTCACCACCTCGCGTACCTCGATGCCGTCGGCGAAGCCACGATAGCCGCGCTCCTCCAAGGTGTGGATCAACTCGTCGGCGTACCGCTGCGGCAGGTCGCCGCGCCAGTCCAGCTGACCCCGGTCCAGGTTGGGCACCGGCGCCAGCACGTAGTAGGTGTGCCGCCCGGCCGGCGCGACCGACGGGTCGGTCCGGCTCGGGTTGGTGACCAGCAGCGACGGGTCACTCATCAGCTCGCCCCGGCGGATCACCTCGTCGAAGGTGCCCTTCCAGAGCCGCCCGAAGTGGATGTTGTGGTGGCCGATCCGCTGGTAGCCCTGCCGGGAGCCGATGTGCAGCACGACGCAGGACGGCGAGTAGCGCAACCGGCGTTGGCGGCTCGGTGGCAACAGCTCGCGGTAGGCGACCGGCAGATCCGGGTTGAGCACCACGACGTCGGCGGGGATCCGTTCGCCGTCGGCGGTGAGCACCGCACGGGCCCGCCCGCCGGCGGTCTCCACCTTGGTGACGGTGCAGCCGTAGCGGATCTTCACCCCGTGCTTCTCGGCGGCGCCGGCCAGCGCCCGGGGCACCGCGTGCATGCCGCCGCGCGGGAACGACACGCCGGCAACGGAGTCCAGGTAGGCGATCACCGTGTAGATCGCGAGGGCGTCGTGCGGCGCGAGGCCCGCGTACATCGCCTGGAAGGAGAAGATCCGCCGGGTACGGGGGTCGGTGAAGAACTGGTCGATCTTGGTCTGCATCCGCCGGAACGCCCCGGCGGCCAGCAGCCGCAGCAGGTTCCCGGTGATCAGGTCGGGCGGGCTGTCCAGGTTGCGGTCAATGAAGTCGTTGCGTTCCAGCTGCCACAGCCGGCGGGCGTAGTCGACGAACCGCAGGTAGCCGTCGGCCTCCCGGGGCCCGCAGACCCGGGACACCTCGGCGGCCATCCGGGCAGTGTCGGTGATCACATCCAGAGTGGAGCCGTCAGGGAAGTAGGCCCGGTACGCCGGATCCAGCGGCGTCAGGTCCAGCCAGTCCGACAGCTCCTCGCCGACCGCGCCGAGCGCCTCGGCGATCAGGTCGGGCATGGTCAGCACGGTCGGGCCGGTGTCGAACTCGTACCCGTCGACCGCCCGCCGTCCGGCCCGCCCACCCGGCACCGCCTCGCGCTCGAGCAGGGTCACCTGTCGGCCGGCACCGGCCAGGTGCAGCGCGCAGGCCAGCCCGCCCAGCCCGGCGCCGACTACGACCACCTGCTCGGTTGCCCCGCTCACGGTACGCATGCCGCGACCACCTCCTTGATGAGCGTTGCTCACATCATGCCTGTCGAGTGGTGGCGGCCACGGCCAGGTCGGTGAGCGCGGCTCGGGCGTCGGCGTCGATCGGTGCGGCCGTGACGGCGGCGAGGGCCGCCTGCACCCGTTGCTCGATCATCCGTTCCACCTTGGCGACGGCTCCGGTCTCGACCACGACCTCGGTCATCCGGGCCACCCACCGGTCGACCTCGGAGCCGGTGCCGACCGGCGGTGCGGCCAGCTCGGCGCGTTGCGCCCCGGTGGCCAGCTCGCGGGCGATCAGCAGCAGCACGGTCGGCTTGCCGGTGCGCAGGTCGTCGCCGGCGGGTTTGCCGGTCCGCGCCGGGTCGCCGACCACGCCGAGCAGGTCGTCGCGCAGTTGGAACGCCTCACCGACGTCGGCGCCGTAGCGCCGGTACGCGTCCCACACCGGGGGATCGGCGGCCGGGCCGGCCAGCGCCGCGCCCAGCTGCAGTGGACGCAGCACCGTGTAGCAGGCGGTCTTGTGTCGGGCCACCCGCAGCGCCCGGTCGACCGACCAGTTGCCGGCGTCGGTCTCGCCGAGGACGTCGAGGTACTGCCCGGCGATCGTCTCCACCCGCATCTGGTCGTAGCAGCGGCGCACCTGCCGCATGGTGGATGCCGGCACGTCGGCCATGGCGAGCAGCCGATCGGCCCAGACCAGGCAGAGATCGCCGACGAGTACGGCGGCCGCCTCACCGAACCGGTCGGCGTCACCGGTCCGGCCGGCGTCGCGGTGTTGGCCGGCCAGCCGCTGGTGTGCGGTGGGCCGACCGCGGCGGGTCGCCGAGGCGTCCATCACGTCGTCGTGGATCAGGGCGAAGGTGTGCAGCAACTCCAGCGCGGCCAGCGCCGGCAGCACCGGGGCGAGCGCCGCGTCGGGGCCGACGACGCCGCGCCAGCCCGAGTGGGCGAAGACCGGGCGCAGCCGCTTGCCGCCGCCGAGCACGGTGTCCCGGGCGATTTGGGCGAACGGTTGCAACGCCGGGTCGATCACGTCGAGCGCGGACAGCTCGGTGGAGAGGAAATCGATCAGGGTGTCGTCGACGGCGGCGCTCAGCTGGGCGTGGACGCGGGCGGACGGCGGTCCGTGGGTGGCCGTAGTCGGCGGGACGTTCGCCGCCACGCTGAGCGTGTTGCCCGCAACTGTGTGATTGGCCACGGGAACGAGCGTACCCTAGGCTCTGAAGTTGCGTCGATTCTTGCGTCGATATTGAGGAGGGCCGGTGGGCGCGAACCAAAAGGGGCCGACGGGCGCGGACCTGGCAACCGCCTATGCCCGGTGTCGTGAGCTGCACAAGCGACACGGCCGCACCTACTATCTCGCGACTCGGCTGCTGCCGCAGTGGAAACGACGGCATGTTCATGCTTTATATGGATTCACCCGCTATGCCGATGAGATCGTCGACCGCACCGACGCGCTGCCGACCGCCGACCGGGCCGCCGCGCTCGACCAGTGGTCGCGGCAGTTCCTCGCCGGCCTGCACGGCGCCCCGGTCGACGACCCGCTGCTCCCCGCCGTCCTGCACACCATCGCGGTGTTCGACCTGGACAAGGCGGACTTCACCGCATTCCTGCGCAGCATGGCGATGGACCTGACCGTCACCTCGTACCCGCGCTACGCCGACCTGCTCGACTACATGGAGGGTTCAGCGGCGGTGATCGGCACCATGATGCTGCCGATCCTCGGCAGCACCGACCGGGCCGCCGCCCGGGAGCCGGCCCGCCAACTCGGCTTCGCGTTCCAACTCACCAACTTCATCCGCGACGTCGCCGAGGACCTGGAGCGGGGCCGCACCTACCTGCCCGACGAGGACCTGGCCCGGTTCGGCGTCACCCGCGCCGACCTGACCGACGCCGCCCGGCAGCGGCGGGCCACCCCAGCCATCATCGAGCTCATCGAGTACGAGGTCGCCCGGGCACAGGCACACTACGCCGCGGCCGCACCGGGCATCACCATGCTGGAGCCCGCCTCGCAGGCTTGCATGCGCACCGCGTACGCCCTCTACGGCGGCATCCTCGACGAGGTCGCCGCCAACGGGTTCGACGTCTTCACCCGCCGGGCCACCGTGCCGAACCGGCGTCGCGCCGCCGTCGCCCTGCGCGCCCTGCTCACCCCCGCCGGCACCCCGGTGACCCTGCCCGGCCCGGTCCGGTCGGCAACCGCCGAGCTTTCACCGGTGAGCGCCGACCGGCCAGCCGCGACAGACTCGCCGTCACCCGCACACCCGTCACCGGCCGAGGCGTCGCTGCCGGTCGCCCCGTAACCGCCGTGCGTACCGCTGTCGTCCTGTTCACCCGCGACCTGCGGGTGCACGACCACCCGGCGCTGGCCACCGCCTGCGCCACCGCCGAGCAGGTGGTGCCGCTGTTCGTGCTCGACCCGCGGCTCGCCGGGCGATCCGCCAACCGGGACCGGTTCCTGCACCAGGCCCTCGCCGACCTGCGCGCCGTGCTGCGCGAACGCGGCGGCGACCTGGTGCTGCGCCACGGCGACCCGGTGACCGAGACGATCCGGCTCGCCCGCGACATCGACGCCGGCGGCATCGCCGTCTCCGCCGACGTCAGCCACTACGCCCGAAGCAGGCAACGGCGGCTACGCGACGAATGCGAGCGGCACCGCATCGCGTACCGCGAATTCCCCGGCCTGACCGTCGTCGACCCGGCGGCGCTCACCCCGACCGGTGGCGACCACTACAAGGTCTTCACCCCGTACTTCCGGGCCTGGAGCGCCGCCGACTGGCGGACCGCCTGCGCCGCGCCGGAGCAGATCCGGCTGCCCGCCGGGCTCGCCGTCGGCCGGTTGCCGGCCCTGCCGACCGGCGAGTCACCGCAGGCCGCCGCCGGTGGCGAGACCGTCGGCCGCCACCGGCTGCGCGACTGGCTCGGCAACCTCGACCGGTACGGCGACCAGCACGACGACCTGCCCGGCGACGCCACCTCCCGGCTCAGCCCGTACCTGCGGTTCGGCTGCCTGTCCCCGCTGGAGGTGGCGCAGGCCGCCGGTGACCGCGACGGGCCGTTCGTCCGGCAGCTCTGCTGGCGCGACTTCCACTACCAGGTCGCGCACGCATTCCCGGACCTGGCGACCACGGCCTACCGGCGCAACGCCAAGGAGGAATGGCGCTACGACGCCGCCGCGCTGGACGCCTGGCAGACCGGGCACACCGGGCTGCCGATCGTCGACGCCGGCATGCGCCAGCTGCTGGCGCAGGGCTGGATGCACAACCGGGCGCGGCTGATCACCGCCGCGTACCTGACCAAGGAGCTCCGCCTGGACTGGCGGGCCGGGCGGGCCTGGTTCGACCGGTGGCTGCTCGACGGCGACCTGCCGAACAACTCCGGCAACTGGCAGTGGGTGGCCGGCACCGGCAACGACACCCGACCCAACCGGCGGTTCAACCCGCTGCGCCAGGCGCACCGCTTCGACCCGGCCGGCGACTACGTCCGCCGCTGGCTGCCGGAGCTGGCCGGCGTCGCCGGCGCCGCCGTCCACGAGCCCTGGCAGCTGCCGCTGGCCGTCCGCGCCGGCCTCGACTACCCGCCGCCACTGTCCGACCGCTGATCCTGTCCGACCACTGATCCTGGCCGCCCGGTCGGTGGCGGTTCGTGCCCTCTGCCATGCTGGCCTCATGCGTGAGCCGGAACAGGTGGATGTCGTGGTCGTCGGGCTCGGGGTCGGTGGCGAGGAGGTCGCCGGCCGGCTCGCCCAGGCCGGACTGGCCGTCGTCGGCGTCGAGCGGCGACTGGTCGGCGGCGAATGCCCCTACTGGGGCTGCGTCCCCAGCAAAATGATGATCCGGGCCGCGAACGCGCTCGCCGAGGGCCGCCGGATCGCCGACCTGGCCGGCACCGCCGACGTGCATCCAGACTGGACGCCGGTGGCGCGGCGGATCCGCGACGAGGCCACCGCCGACTGGACCGACACCGCCGCCGTGGACCGGCTCACCGACAAAGGGGTACGCGTACTGCACGGCACCGCCCGGCTCACCGGCCCAGGCCGGGTCGACGTCGACGGGCAGGAGTTCACCGCCCGCCGGGGCGTGGTGATCGCCACCGGCACCGTGCCGGCCGTGCCGCCGATCGACGGGCTGGCCGGCACCCCGTACTGGACCAACAAGGAAGCCATCGAGGTCGCCGAGCTGCCCGAGTCGCTGGTGGTGCTCGGCGGCGGGGCGATCGGGCTGGAGCTGGCCCAGGTCTTCGCCCGGTTCGGCGTACGGGTGACCATCGTCGAGCCCGGCGAGCGGGTGCTCTCCCACGAGGAGCCGGAATCCTCCGCGCTGGCCGAGCGGGTCCTCGGCGCCGACGGAGTCCGGATCCGGCTCGGCACCCGGGCCGAGTGGGTCGAGCACCACGACGACACGTTCGCCGTACACCTGTCCCAGGGCGGCCCGGAGAGCGGGCAGCGGCTGCTGGTCGCCACCGGCCGCCGCGGTGACCTGGGCAGCCTCGGCCTGGACACGGTCGGGCTCGACCCGGCTGGCCACTACCTGCCGGTCGACGACCGGATGCGGGTCGGCGACGGGATGTGGGCGGTCGGCGACATCGCCGGCCACGGCGCCTTCACCCATCTCGCCACGTACCAGGCGGACGTGGCGGTCCGCGACATCCTCGACCAGGGCGGGCCGGCGGCCGAGTACCGGGCGGTGCCCCGGGTCACCTTCACCGATCCGGAGATCGGCGCCGTCGGGCTGACCGAGCAGCAGGCCCGCGAGCAGGGCATCGACGTCGCGGTGGCGGTGACCGAGGTGCCGGACTCGTCACGGGGCTGGATTCACGGGCCGGGCAACGACGGCTTCATCAAGCTGGTCGCCGACGTCGACCGGGGCGTGCTGGTCGGGGCGACGTCGGCCGGCCCGACCGGCGGCGAGGTGCTCGGCGCACTCGCCGTGGCGGTGCACGGCGAGGTGCCGTTGACCAGCCTGCGGCACATGATCTACGCGTACCCGACGGTGCACCGCGCCATCCAGTCCGCCGTAGCGCAACTCACCTGACCAGCGGGTCAGGGCAGCGGGACGACGTAGGAGTCGACGCGGGCGACGAGCCCGTCGCGGAACGTGAACAGATCGTTGAAGGCGAAGCGGAACGGTCCATGCTCGACGCTGGTGCCGCGACCCTCTCCGGTGGCGACGACCACCGGCCCGTCCTCGTAGGTACGCTGGAGGTCGAGCGGCTGCAACAGGATCTGTCCCGCAAGCAGCGGGGCAGCAACCGCCGTAAGAAGGCTGTCGTGAAGGTCGCCAGGGCACACGCCCGGGTGGCCGACACCCGGCGGGACTGGCAGCACAAGCTGTCCACGACGATCATCCGTGAGAACCAAGCGGTGTACGTCGAGGACCTTGCCGTTGCCGGTCTCGGCCGGACCCGGCTGGCCAGGTCCGTGCACGACGCGGGCTGGGCCAGCTTCACCGCAATGCTGGAGTACAAGGCGGCGAGGTACGGACGCACGTTCGGCCGGGTGGACCGGTGGCTCCCGTCCACCCGGACGTGTTCCGACTGCGGGCGCGTCAACGGCAGGATGGCGTTGAACGTTCGGTCGTGGGTGTGTCCGTGTGGCAGTCACCACGACCGGGACGTCAACGCCGCGATCAACATCAAGGCCGCCGGGCAGGCGGACTTCAACGACCGTGGAGCGCGGGTAGGACCGGGACTCGTCTCGGCACCGCGCGGTGAAACGGTAACCCACCAGAACGCTGCGCGTGTCACGCGCAGCGTGGCTGGAATCGCCGCCGTTTAGGACGGCGAGGATGTCAATGCGACCAGGTGATGCGCCACTTCGGTGATCGGATCACGATGGCGGTCACGCTCAACGAGCCGAACCTGCCGCAGCTGCTCTCCTGGGCGGACGTGCCGGAATCGGCTCGGAAGCTGGAGCGGGCCACCCTGGAGGCGGCCAGCGCCGCCGCCGGGGTGCCCCGCTATCGGGTCAGCACCATGATGCTGCCGGAGGACTTCGACGCGATGCGCGACGGGATGACGGCGGGCCATCTCGCCGCCCGTACGGCGCTAAAGGCCAGGCGGCCCGATCTGCCGGTGGGGCTCTCCATCGCCATCGTGGACGACAGGGTGGCCGGCGACGACGCGACGCTGCGCGACCGAAAGCGCGCCGAGGTGTACGACCACTGGCTGCGGCTGGCCCGCGACGACGACTTCATCGGCATCCAGAACTACGAGAGCGCGGTCTACGACGCCAACGGGCTGTTGCCGCCACCGCCGCAGGCCACCCTGCACCAACTGGGCTCGGCGATCGACCCGAGGGCGCTCGGTGGCGCGGTGCGGTACGCGTACGAGGTCAGCGGTGTGCCGGTCTTCGTGACCGAACACGGCGTCGGGGTCGACGACGACACCCTGCGGGCGGCCTTCGTCGAACCGTCGCTGGCCGGGCTGCTCGACGCGATCGACGACGGCGTACCAGTGCTCGGCTACTGCCACTGGACCCTGCTGGACAACTTCGAGTGGGCCGCCGGCTACCGGTTCCACTTCGGCCTGCACACGGTGGACCGGGAAACGTTCGCCCGTACCCCTAAACCGAGCACGACCAGGTACGCCGCCATCGCGACCAGCCGGGCCCTGCCCTGAACCGTCGATGGTCGATGGGCTAGTCGCTGGGCACGGCATCGGGCGCCACCAGCGGAAGTGCCGCGCCGAAGCGGGCCGCGACCGCAGCCACGGCGGCCACCTCGACCTGGTCGGCATCGACTCCGGACACTGGCCGACGCTGACGCGACCGGCAGAGCTGGCGCGGATCCTGGCCGCGATCTAGCCGGGAGCCAGAACGCCCGCGCGCCTGCGCTGCCGTGCGCTCTGGCCAGCCCGCCGGCATGGACCATGTCCCTCCCGACACCCGGATCTGCTTGGTACGGGCGGGCACGTCGGTCCGCCACGTCCCGGTCCGTCGTTGAGTGGAGGGCTCACGCACGGCAGTACCGCACCCCGGATCTGACGGGCATCCCGCCGACGGCCGCCGCCATGCACCGCGCCGACGGCGCGCCGGATCTGCCGCGAACTGATAGGCACCGTGGGTGAGGGTGGTTGCTGGTCGCCAGCTTCCGGACGTGCCGAGATGAGCGAGGCGTTCCTAGGGTGAGTCACCGCAGCGCTGCTGCGAGTTCGGCGGCGTTGTCGAACGCGGGTGCCGCCCTCTCGGATTCGTCTTCCGTGAGCGTGACGGACTGGGCGCAGGCCAGCATCTCGGCCGCAGTTTTTGAATCGTGCAGCACCATCGCGAGTTCGGCACGGTAGACCAGGACCTCTACCTGCTCGACCGGGTCGTCGTCGGCCTGCGGGCGGGCCAACGCGCTGTCGAGGATCCGAACGGCCTGTCCGACGTTTCCCCTGGAATCGGCCTGCACGACAGCATTCGCTAGGGCCTTGGTCAGCCGCCCGGCAGGCGTGGTGGCCGGCTTGGGCGCGGTGGCGGCATCCCGAAAGACGCGGATCCAGTTGCCACCCGGGTCGATGACGCTGAATCCGCCCGACCCGTCGGCGTTCTTCCGCGCCCTTGGCCGGGTCATCCGGGGCGTTCCGGACACCAGTACCTTGCCGTACGCGGCGCGCATGCCGGCTGCGAATGCCCGGTGTAGTCCCTCGATGTCTGCGGAGATTACGAGACAGGAGCCATAGGACTGCTCCGGGTCGAACCCGGCGATCTCGAAGAATTGCAGATTCAGATCTTCCCGCTGCACCGCCACACACCCGTGGGGCTTGCGTTGCTTGTACGTGGTGCGGAAACCCAGAGCTCCGTAAAAGGTTTCGATGTCGTCAATGGATGCGCACGGCAGCAGGGGAACGGTTACCTCGTTGGCCATGCCTCCTTCCTAAGGGTCGCAGGGTGTCTGGCGCACATGGAAATAGCCGATCGTCGCCTTTGGTCATCCGATCGGCTGATGTCCCGGAACGCACAGGCCGTTGAGCCGAGTCCTCGGCGGTGCCTTCCTACCTGCGAGACGGCTCTCCAAGATCATGCGCCCGAATCTGCCGCAGACCGGTCGTGGAAAGGTAACTCTGTTCTCTCGATCGGCGACCGAGGCTCAGCAGCAGCTACCGACAGCGCGGCTGATCACCTCGCCAGTGGTCCCCTTCCGACGGAGGTTCTACCGACAGTGTCCTACTCACCGAGCCACGCCAGGGACGTCGCCGGCCCTTCGTCCACGGACCCACCGCGGACCTGCCACAGGCAAGCTCCACCGCGCTCATCCGTGACCAGGAACAGGCCGGCAGGACGATCTCCGTCATCGTCGACCGGCCGCATCGCGGCCAACTCGGTGACCTGTTCGCGAAGCCAGGGCAGCCCCGCTTCACGGATGTCACCGCCGTAGAACAGGTACAGCGTCCAGTTGAACGGTGCCGAGGCGTACATCCCCATGCCGTTCCACTGTAGGGAAGGATTCCGGGCTCGGTGTCTTACCGGGCCGTCGCTTTCCGGAGTTCGCTCAGCCACTCGATGCCGAGCTGGTGGCAGTCGGGGAACTGGTCGTCGCGATCCCAGCGCCACGTAGTGATCATCGCAAGCATGAGGGTCCGGCGATCTCGGAGCAGCTGGCGATCGACGCCCGGGTAGAGGTTGCCGACCTCGTCGGGTGCGTGGGCCAGGTCGAATTCGATTGGTCCCTGGCAGCATGTCTCGAAGTCGATGAAACGCAGGCCGACCGGGGTCGAGAGGAGGTTGCCTGGGTGAGGTTCACCGTGCAGGAGCTGTTCGGGCCGGCCGCTACCGCCGACCGCTCGGCACCGGCGCTCCAACGTGTCGGCGAGAAGGATCCGGTCCGCGTCGGCCAGCTTCGGCGTCCGGTCGTGGTCCGCCACGAGCGTCTGGGCCTCGGAAACCCGGTGCGTGACGTGCGGGGTGGGCAGGTCGACCCGGCGCATCCCGGCGTGCAGACGTTCGAGTGCTCTGGCGTAGTCCGCGCGGGTGAAATCGCTCGAGAGGCCAACGGTTCGTAGTATGTCCACAGAATTACTACGTAGTCGTCCTGGACGAAGACCTTGGTCGTTTCCAGCGCGGCCACCGGGCTCCCGACCTCGGACAGCCGCCCAGCAACATCCACTTTAAACTGGGCACGATAGTGCGCCGCCGGTGCCACCCGTGCCAGCACACCGCAGGGCTGCAGACGCAGGGTGAGCTTGTTCGAGTTCTGCAGGACGGTGGCGTCGTAGGCAGCCAGGCCGAGCGATGAGCGATCGACATGGCTGCCTGTGTTGCTCGCCGGGCTGCATCCGCCTGCATCGGAACACCGTAGCTCAGTGCCTACTGCTGACGGTCGATCTCCACCCAGGTCAGTCCGTCGAGCGTCGACTGCACCTCGGGAAGCGGGCTGCGGCACACGGTACCCGGCAGGGCCGGCAGGAGCGTATTGCCTGACGCGTCCGTCAGCGCCAGCAACACCGGCATGACGAAGACCGCCGCACACACCGGCTCGCCGATTTGCTCCTGCGGCGGTAGGTGCAGCGCCTGGACGAGGTCGTCGAACGGACCGGCGGACCGGTGCGCGGCAACCCAGGCGAAGCCGGGTGTGGGCGAGCTTACGGATTTCGTGAGGGCCAGCCGGAAGGTGCACCGGACGGCCGAGACCGGACGGAAATCCGCAGGCAACGGGTCGGCAAGGCGTTGTCCGGCCAGCCCGTCCACGGACGGGCAGGAAAGAACCGGCTGAGTGAGGTAGAGCGCGCGCTCGGTGCCGTTCGAACAGGCTGCCACTGCCAGGACGGCCACGAGCAACAAGCTGATCCGTCGGACACTCATGTTCATGAGACTGGGTGGCAGCGCCGCCGGTTCCCAACCGGCACCGATCGCATCCTCGATGAACGCCGGCTGGCTGCTGGTCGGTGAAGACTGCGGTGTAGGCCGCCATGGTGGAGCCCATGGCTGGCCGTAAGCTGAGCAGTGCTCGGGTCAGGGTCCTGATGTTGGAGACGACGGGTATCTCTGTCCACGCGAGGTGTTTGCGCCGGTCCCGCCCACACTCGCAGCCAAGGCTGACGGCCCCTATTTCGCGAGCGGCGTAGAGCATCCGAGCAATCCCACTCACCACGAGGCACTCTGTCACGCCGACGCCGAGCAGGTCAGCAGCGCGTTCAGCCGGACGCGCGGCGTCACGGATCGCCAGGTCGAGTCCATGCCGGGCGCCACGGCAGCGACACGTCCGTTCATCCCACGCGCTCGCAGCGTCGCGAGTACCGCAGGTTCGGACAGGTCGCTGATCACCGCCACCTGGCGTCCGCTGGCCACGCACGCGTCGAGGAGCTCCGGCAGACCTTCGGCGGGCAGTGCGGTGAGGGCGGCATCCAGTTCGAGTGCCGACACCACCGCTTCCGCCTCGGCGGCAACATCGGGCTCACGCTCCGCGAGATACTCCAGGGTCATGGTGCACGCCGAACCAGGCGAAGGTGATCGGCACCGGCCGTGGACGGTGGTCCCGGTCCGCCAGCAACGTTGCGATCGCCTTCTCCCGGGTATCGGAGCCGAGCGCGTCCTTCACGTTGAACATCACACCGTCGAAGTCGAGCAGCACCCGACGAGCGCGGTCGACGGCACGGCGGACATGAGGACGGATGCGTGCATGCCCGGGATCCACACCAGTCATGGCCACACCGCCCCTCGCGGATCTTCGAAACTCGGATGGGGGCGACCGGTGCACCCTGCCAACCCGCAAGATCGTGACAGGGTCGATGTCCGAGTTCAACGCCTTAAGATGGCGCGATGGCCATTCCTGAGACGCGACCTGGTGACGGCCCGGCAGACAGGCCTCGGGTCGACGAAGCCCTGCGGCTGCTCTCCGGAGTGCCGGTCGGACTCGACGTCGCCACCGGGCGGCTGAGCCGTGGCAGCGGCGTCTACGCCTGGTGGGCTGCGCCGTCGGTCCTTCCCGACCTGCCGGGGCCGCCGAACGGGAGCGTCCCGTCGCTGCGGATGCTGTATCTCGGGCGGGCGACCAGCCTGCGCGGCCGGATCCTGCGCAACCATCTGCGGCGGTCGGGCAGCTCGACCCTGCGTCGTACGTTGGCCGGGCTTCTGGTGTCCGAGGGCTTCCGGACGACCTGGACCGACCGGGTCGTCCTGATTTCTGAGGATGAGGCGCGGCTGACCGCGTGGATGTTCGCGAACCTGCGTCTGACCTGGGCGGAGTACGCGGAGCCGGCGGGCATCGAGGCCGAGCTTGTCCGGCGGCTGCACCCGCCGCTCAACGTGCACGGCGTCGACCCCGAGCAGGTCCAACCGACCGTGGTAGCTGCCAAGAGCTCGTACAACTCCGGCAGCATGGCGGGGAGCGAACTACCCGCCGTTGTTGCCGTCGCGCAGGGAACGGACCATGCTCTGCAGGATCCGGAGCGCGTCTGACTGCTCGGTCTCGGTCAGGCCGGCCAGCATCCTGACCTCGACTGACCGGACCGCCACGGTCGCCTTCTCGAGACTCCGCCGACCGCGGGGCGTGAGCCGCGTGGGGAGAACCTTCCCGACGGGCGCCTCCGCCGGCCGGGTCACGTAGCCCTCGCGCTCCAGGGCCTGGAGCAGCACGTTCATCGACTGCCGGGTCACGAACGCGCCCCGCGCGAGCTCGGAGTTCGACAAGCCCGGTCGTTGAGCCAGCAGCTCGAGGCACGAGTAGCGCGTCACGCTCATCCCGAGCGGCCGCAGCACCTCCTCCATGGCTTGGCGCAGTGCGCTCGACGCCTCTTTCAGCAGGTAGCCCAGGGACGTCTCCAGGTCGACGCCCACCCCGTCTTGACTCATGTCAGCATTCTGACATAGGCTCTCTGGTGTCAGGAAACTGACACGTAGAACGGAGATCATCATGCCCGTCACCGGCCCCGACTTCATCTCGCTGCAAGCGCGCGACCTCGACGCCTCACGGGCGTTCTATGAGCAGTACCTCGGCCTCGTGCGCTCGCCGACCGGACCTCCGCACGCCGTCGTCTTCGAGACGAAGCCCATCGCCTTCGCGCTGCGCGACATCGTTCCCGGCACCGACCTCGCATCCGTCGCTCAGCCCGGCATCGGTGCCGCGATCTGGCTGCACGCCACCGACGTCCAGGCCATTCACGATGCTCTCGTCGCCGACGGCCACACCATCGTCTCCGCACCGATCGACGGCCCCTTTGGCCGGACGTTCACCTTCGCCGACTCCGACGGCTACCAGGTCACCCTCCACGACCGCGCCTGAAAGCCGATCACGCTGTGGGCCATCACCGGCGACATCACCCTCGGCGACGAGTTCCTCGACGGCTGCACGCCGGCGAGCAGGCGGCAGCTCAGGATCGCTGGACCTCGGTGTTGGTTTCGACCCGGGCGATCAGCATCTTGAGGTGGCCGATCTCCTCGGCCAGGGCAGCGCTTCCGGCGGTGGTGAGGGTGATCCAGGTGCGGGCGCGCTTGCCCTCGTAGCCCTTCTCGATCTCGACCAGGCCGGCCGTCTCCAGCACGCTCAAGTGTTTGGAGAGGTTGCCGGCGGTCAGGTCGAGATGGATACGCAGGTAGCCGAATTCGACTCGCCGAGCCTCGTGCGCGATCGCGAGAATGCATAGCCGCACCCGCTGGTGCACGACCTCATCGAGGCCGGCGGCCGGGTGGTCGGTCGGGTCCGGGGCGTTGATGTCGACGGTCATTGCTGCCTCCGGCGTGCGTTGCAAAAGGCGATCCCGGCAGCCATGAGGGCGGCCCCGATGAGGAGCTGGGACGGCGTCATGGACAGTCGCGGGTACATGTTTGTTGCTGACATGAACGACGGGACCGCCCAGTCCGGGAGGGTTATTCAAAACCCGGTGTGGCGGTTCTGAAGATCTCCAGTGCGGTGACGGTGCGTAACGTATCGGGGAAGTCGGTCATGATCCGGTGGTAGCCGGTCTTGAGGATTTTCCAGTTCTTCAGGTGGCTGATGGCGCGTTCGACGGCGGCGCGGAGCCGGTTGACGCTGTAGTTGTAGGCCTTTTGCTTGGCGGTGAGTTCCCCGCCGGGCGGCTTCTTGTGTGGGGTGATCGGGCCGGTGCCCTGGTAGCCGCAGTCGCCGATCATGCCCGGTCCGCCGGTGGCCATGTGGTCTGCCCAGCGTTCGGCGATGCCAGAGATGAAGAACGCGGCCGCGTCGTGGCGGGCGCCGTTGACGGGCTCGCCCACGTCGGCGATCCGGCCGTCGAGGTCGGCGATGACCTGCACGTTCTGCCCGCACACGTGCTTCTTGCCGGAGAACAGGCCGTGGTAGTCCTCGCGTTCGCCGACCGGGGCGACGAACCCGTCGACCAGCACACCGTCCCGGTGAGCCTGGTCGAGACGCTGATCGACCTCGGGTCGGGTGACCCAGCGCAGGACCGGCTGCAGAATCTGGTGATAGCGGGTGATGGTCGCCTGGGAACAGCCGAAACCTCGCCGAGGACCTCGTCGGGCAGGTTGTGCCGCAGCCCGAACAGTACCGCGATCACCGCCGTGGGCAGCGGCAACACGTGCGGACGCCCGACCGGCGGCGTCTCCCACTCATCGCCGACGATCTCACGTACCCTGCCGATCAGGTCGGCGAGCCGGTCGGCGGGAAGTCCTGTCATACTTTCACAGCGCAGCGGCTGGCCCTCGATCAACTTCCTCACAAAAGATGATCTACAGGATCCCGGCCGCTGCGTCTACTCCGGACAGTCCTCCGTGGCGCAGCCGCCCTCGAATCTCACTCAGCGTAACATCCATGAGTGTCGACCGAGTTTTGAATGACCCTCCGGAATCTGCATGCCTTCGGTCGTCGGTAACACCATCAGTACCAGCACCAGGTAGCTCAGGGTGAACGCCAGCAGCGCGACGTTGCGTTCGAGACGAGCCAGCACAAGCAGCGTAAGCCCGATCAGGCCCCATGGTGCGATAAGCCGGTCCAAAACGATCCACCAGAAGGGCATCGGACCGCCTCCGGAAGGCGGGTTGGTCGGGAAATAGGCGGCGGCTGCCGTATATGCGGCCGTGAACACGACGGCTGTCGCGGCACCGGTGATCGCATATGGCAGCACACGGGCACCCAGCCCTCGCGCCCGAGCAGCCCGAGCAGCCCGAGCAGCCCGAGCAGCCCGAGCAGCCCGAGCAGCCCGAGCAGCCCGAGCAGCCCGTACATAGCTTATGCGATCGCCGTGTAGGCGAGCAGGAGCGCTGGTCGCGGCGTACGCGGCCGGCCAGGTCGCGTATGTCGGAGAGGAGGCGCCGGTGATCTCCGGCGGACATCGATGCAGTGGTCATAGCAACAGGTCTCCACGGCAAACCTGTTTGCGCAAGTCCATATTGTACGGCGAGGCGGCGCAGGATCTGGCAGGCTTCTCGTTGTGCGCCCGATGGACAACCGTGATGTCGACCAAGCCGTGGCCGAGATGGTGCGGGTGCTGACACCGCACGAGTCGGCGGACTGGCGACGCCCGGCCGGGACGCTCGACTGGAGCTGCTGGGAAACAGTCGCCCATGTCGCGCATGACCTCCTCGCGTACGCCGGGCAACTCGCCGCCCGACCTGACTCCGCGTACCTCCCGTTCGACCTGGTGGTACGCGACGACGCGTCGCCCCGCGACCTGCTGCGAACAGTCACCGGCGCGGGAAGGTTGTTGAGCACAATGCTGGCCGCGTCCGACCCGTCGGTACGGGCCTGGCACTGGGGGCCGACCGACCCGAGCGGCTTCGCGGCGCTGGGCGTGAACGAGACGCTGGTGCACACCTATGACATCACCGAAGGGCTCGGCATCCACTGGCATCCGCCGAGATCACTCTGCAGCGCCGTGCTCACCCGGCTCTTCCCCGACGCTCCGGCCGGCGATCCGGCCCAGGTGCTCCTGTGGTCCACCGGGCGCACTGACCTTCCCGGCCGTCCGCGACCCACCTCCTGAATACTGAAGGCGGCGATCGAATAGGTCAGACCATGACAAATCCCTGTATCCACCGGTCTTCGTCGAGGGTGAAGGAGTCGACAAGGAAGCAGTCCGGCTCGTCGCGAGACTCGGGAAGCTCTCGTGCCGCCACGATGCGTTCGTCGACCTTCTGCTGACTGGAGTAGACGCCAAGGATCTTCAGGTCGTCTCCGGCTTCCTCGTCCCAGATCAGTTCGCCGTCCTCACCCCGATGCAGAGTGGACCTTCCATCGACGAAAGGCGAGTGCCGAACATGCCAAAGCAGGAACACGTCCACGTCCGTGACCCTACGGCGTGTGTGACCAGCCGGACCGGTGTGGGCGGGCTTGACAGAGTTTGGCCGACCAGGGACACCGGTGGTCGGCGCGTCGCGTCGACCTTGCGCTCTACCAACTCGGTGGCCAGAAGGAACGGTAGGCCGCATGAGCGGGTGCAGCCGTACCAGGGCTGATCCGTCTCCGCCACCGATGTGAGGCTGAGATACCCAATGAGTGCGGTGTTGGGTATCTCAGCCTCACATCGACGGCGTCGGGTGCGGGGCCAGCGGCTCAGTGGCGCTTCGCGAACTCGACGAAGCCTGCCCACGACGATGGGGTGAAGGTGAGCGTCCCGCCGTCGCGGTCCTTGGTGTCCCGGACGAGGACCTGGCCGGGCAGGTTGTCGGCGACCTCGACGCAGGTGTCGCCGCCGTTGCCTGATCGGCTGGACTTGCGCCAGCGCGGTTCACTTGCGTTCATCGATCATCCTTAGCATCAGATCCCGGGACTGCACCACGGGCAGCGCGAGTCCATCTACGGCTTCCCAGGCTAGTTCGAGGTCGGTCACTTCGCCATGGCTGGTCACCACGGTGCCCTTCAACTGGTTGTCCAGGTAGCCGCATCTGCGGCCGTCCGGCAGGTTGGCGATCACGAACGCGCCGCCGAGGCCGGTGTGGAGCCCGACGTCATCCGGCATCACCCGGATACGGACGGACGGGCGGTGGCCGAGGTCCACCAGGTGCCCGAGTTGGTCTTTCATCACCTCGCGGGGGCCGCGCAGCAGTGCGTACTCGCCGATGATGGCGGAGATGGCCACCGGCTTGTCCCGCCCCAGCGTCGCCGACTGCCGCTCCAGCCGGGTGCGCATCAGCTCGTCGATCCGCCCCTCGTTCCCCGCGACCGTTTCCAGGACCAGCCGCATGTACGCCTCGGACTGGAGCAGTCCCGGGACGAGCAGCGGCTGGTAGCTGCGTAACAGGATCGCCCGGCGCTCATGCTCGGCCCACGAACGCATCCACGGGTGACGGTCCTCGCGGGCAATCGCCGACTTCTTCTGGATCTGGTCGCGGCTGTCGAGGATCTTGTCCATGGTCTCGGCGGTGTCCGCCTGCGGGATGTGCCGCCCCGACTCGAACCCCGCGACCAGCGACTTGGACACCCGCAGCGCAGCGGCGAGCTGGCTCTGATTCATCCCACGCGCAATGCGAAGCCGCCGGATCTCGGCGGGTAGTTCACTCACGTTTGATCACCCCCGGATGTGTGTTGGTGTCGTTGTAGTGCCCGGTACTCATATTCCCTGATGCCCACTCGACAGTCCAGGGTAGAAATCGACGGACGACATCCTTGATCGACTTCACCTGAGGGGGTAAGAATGCTCAGGAACGACGGAATCGGTGGGACTCCCCGCCTTGCTCGGTACGTCTCGATAGGAACGCCGCCGACCCCGGGCCGGCCGGCGCTGCCGAAGCGGACCCCGGGGGAGACCGACCCGGATCAGGACAGCCGCTTCCAACTTGCCGAGCCGCGCGGCGTGGCTCCCGGCCGGTCCGCTGAACTGTCCCGGGCGATCCACGATGCGAACTCGACCGCCCGGACCCACCTGCCGAACCGCTCCACCGGCGAATGTCACCGGTGCGGCGGAATCCCCGGGCCGTGCCGGCCGTTCCTGCGGGCGATCGCGGTCCTCGACCGGTGGGAGCCGGCGAACGCCCGGCGGATCCGCGCGGTACTGCAGCTCTCCGGGCTGACGCCGGCCGGCTACCCACATGACGATCGTGACGACTGACCGGCTGGTGTGCCCGGGTGACCTGGTGGCACTGCGGCAGTGCGACCACCTCGACGGGCGCCGCCCGATCCGGCTGTGGGTGATCGAGGTGTGGCCAGCCCCGCAGACGCGATCCTGGGTGATGCTCACCGGCCGGGAGATCAACGACAGCGAACCTGACCGCGACGGCAAGGCGGTCACGGTCCGGCCGTACAAGGACGCGCTCGCCCGACCGGGCGCGGTCACCAAGAGCTCCCCCCGGGGCGGGCAACCCCATCGTCGCCCCCGCCTCGGGGGACCCCGACCGGGACCGAGACAGGCCGCTCGGTCCCTGCTGAGACGCCCCGGGGCGTCACGCCTTACCGCTCCCCACACCCCGCCGCTCGCGGCGTCGGCACCCCGGCTCTCCCCGTGCCCGGGGATCGCCCGGCGGCGGGTCGCGCGGTCCCCGGCCGGACCGCATCCCGGTGAATCCGGGCAATGGATGGGAGATCCGGGCGGGCGCCCCGGGGTCCAGCGCCGCTGGGCACGACACACGTTTGACGCAGTGACAGGTGGGAACGTCGCAGCGATGCGGGCACTGTTGATGAGGATCGAGCAGGCGACCGGGCTGGACCGGATCGGCGACCGGCTGCAGCAGAGCGTCCAGCGGCGGATCAGCGACGAACGGGTCCGCGACCTGCTGCACGGGGTGTGGCTGGGGCATCCGCTGCACCCGGTGCTGATCCAGGTGCCGATGGGTGCCTGGCTGAGCGCTGCCGTACTCGACATGCTGCCCGGCCAGCGGCGGGCCGCGACGACCCTGGTCGGGGTCGGGACGGCAGCCGCGATCCCGGCCGCCGTCACCGGGGCGAACGACTGGGCGAGCCTGTCGCGGGAACAGCGCCGGGTCGGCCTGGTGCACGCCGTCGCCAACTCGGTCGGCCTGGCCTGCTACGCCGGTTCGCTGGTCGCGCGGCTGCGCGGGCAGCACCAGACCGGCCGTACGCTCGGATTCCTCGGCCTGGCCGCGGTCAGTGCCGGCGGTTTCCTCGGCGGGCATCTGGCCTACAAGCAGGCGGCCGGGGTCAACCAGGCCGCCCCCGAACTGCACCGGATCTCTGCCGGTTGGCATCCGGTGGCCGACTTCGCCAATCTTCCCGATTCGACGATGATCAGCCGGCAGGTGGACGACGTGCCGGTGCTGGTCTACCGGCACGGCGAGGACGTCACCGTGCTGCTGGCGCACTGCGCGCATCAGAACGGCCCGCTCGACGAAGGCAGCGTGATCAGTTCGAACGGGCACGCCTGCGTCGTCTGTCCGTGGCACGGCAGCGCGTTCCGGCTCACCGACGGCACCGTCGCGCACGGTCCGGCCGCCACCGACCAGCAGGTGCTGCGCAGCCGGGTGGTGGCCGGCGTCGTGCAGGCTCAGCTGCCCTGAGCTGAACCGGCCCGGCTCGTCCGTAGCCGTCGACCGTGGCGGGGTCGGACCTGACAGAGCGACCGCTGAGCAGATCACTCCCGCTCGCGGCGGTGGCGACCCGAGTCCGCCGGTGATCCGGCGGTACGCCCCTTCAGCCCGAGCACCGTGCCGATCTGGGCACCGACGATGCTGGCAGCAGTGATCACCGCAGCGATCGCAAGTGGCCGGTTCAGGTTCTGCTCCGGACCGGACCGACCAGCCGAGACGCCGCCACCGAGGTTGCCCGGTCGGTCGTTGTCGATCTGCCAGGTGGGCCGCTCGGCCGGGGTCTGCGGCGCATCAGCGGCCGGTGGTGCTTCGGTCTGCGGTGCTGCCGGCGTGGGCGACGGCTTCTCCGCGGGCGGCGGGGTCCGCGGTGCCGGCTGGTCGGTCACCGGCAGCACGGCACCGCTGGCGTGTGCCCGTACGCCGGAATCGGTCGCCTCGGTCGGCAGCCGCAGCAACTGCCCGGCCCGGATCCGGTCCGGGTCGTCGATGTCGTTGAGCGCCGCCAACTGCCGGTAGTCGCTGAACTCGCCGAGGTAGCGGTTGGCGATGTGGCCGAGGTAGTCGCCCTTGGCGACCTCGTACACCGGCGCGTCCGCCGTCTGGTCGGCGCCGGACGGGGCACCGGGTTGGTCGGCGCCGGACGGGGCACCGGGTTGGTCGGCGCCGGACGGGGCGGCGGCTAGTGCGGCCAAGGCGGTGGGGGACACCAGCGACCCGGCTGCCGCCGAGGCTGCCTGACCGGCTGAGGAGCTCTGACCGGCGGAGGCAGTCTGAGTGGCCGGGCCGGTCAGCTGGTTCGGGGTCAGCTGGGTTGAGGTATACGGCCGGCTGGCCGGGGCGGCATGCTCGGGAGCCGCACCGAAGCCGGAGCTGGCCACCACCACGGTCGCCGCCTCCGCCGGCCCCGGTGCCGCGAAGGCGGCCGCCGGACTCGCGATCAGGATCAGCGAGATCGAGCCGACCAGGGCGGCGGCGACCCGCTGCTGACGACCCAGGCCCGGCAACCTGGGCGCCGGGCGGCGGGCCAGCTGGGCCGGGACCTCCACCAGTACGGAGAGCAGGAACGTCGCCCAGCCCAGCCAGCCGACGACCGCCAGGGCGCGTAGGAACAACTGCCCGTCGTCGCGGCTGGTCAGTGCGGAGCCGATGTCGGCGAGCGAAGGTACCTGGTCGGGTAGTGGGTTGCCGGCGAAAGCGATCAAGGCGACCGGCGCACCGGCGATCAGGATCAGCAGAACGATCAGGGCACCCAGGCCGGTGACGACCTGGCCGAGCCGGCGGGCTGGGGTGACGCGTGACGCGTGCATGGCCGCTCCTTGTTAGGGGTCTGTCTGGAGCACCGCGGTGGCCTGCCCGCTGACCGAGATGGACGACGGGTAGCCGAAGAGGCTGAGCATGGTGGTCTGGTAGGTCATGTCGACGGTCACCTGGAGTCCCTGCCCACCCGGCAGTTGAGTCGTCTGGTGGCCGACCACCCCTGGCATGCCGGCGAGATAGGCCGTCACGGCCTGGCTCGCCGCCGGGAAGTCGATGAACTGGCCGTCACCGGCGACGGCCAACTCGACGTCGATCTGCTGCCCGCCGGTGCGGGCGGCCTCGGCCGCCAGGTTCTCGGCCCGCTGCATGGCCCGGTACTTACCGGCGGCGTCGACGGTCAGCCCGATGACGATGAGCACCGCCATGCAGGTGATCGCGACGAAGACGCTGACCCGACCGTCGTCCCGACCACGGACGAGACCACGGGCGAGACCACGGTCCGGACCGTGGGTACGACGGTCGGCGTCGCGGCGGGAGCGGCCGCGCGGCCGGCGGTTCATGACCGACCCCGGTAGCGGTCCAGCGGCGACCGGAACTCGGCGACGAGAGTCCGGTCGGGCGGCGCCCAGGGCAGGCCCAGGTCGCCGAAGCCGACCGTGCACTGCACCCGTACGTGGATCAGTGCGGTGGTGGTGCCGGGTGCGCTGCTGAACGCCTGCGACAGGGTGTCCACCCCGTAGTTGGTGAAGGTGTGCTGCGGCTGGTTGACGCAGGAGATGCCCTCCCAGTCGAGGCGCTGCTGCACGGCGTTCGCCGCGTTCTGCTGCGCCTGCGCGTAGTCCCGGGAGATGGAGGCGGCGCGGGCGGCGTCGTGTGCGGCCGCGTCGAGGGCGTTTCGGGCCAGCACGGTGCGCCCGCTCACCCAGGCGACGACGATCAGCAGCAGGAACACCGGGGTGAGGATGGCCACCTCCACCGAGATGGACCCCCGGTCCGCCGGCTGCGGCAGACGCCGTCGCATGGTCGGTCAGCCTCCCGCCGGTTCGAAGCGTTCGATCTCGCCGTTGGCGGTCTCGCTGACGGTGAACGTCACCCCGGGCACCAGGGACAACGCGGTGCCGCTGACCGTGTACGACACGTACCGGCCGTTGGGGGCGACGACCGGGCCGGGCAGCGGGTCCGGATCGAGCCAGTCGCCGGCGTCGGCGATGAACGCGGCGGCCCGCTGCGCGCCCACCCCGGTGTCGGCGTCGCCGCTGCCGAGCGCGTCGTAGCCGCGTTCGGCGCTGACCGCCTGCTGCGCCGCGCTGAGCGCCACCGTCCGGGCCAGGAACAGCGAGGCGACCTGGATGGAGGCGAACAGCAGCAGCAGAATGCCGGGCAGCAGGATGGCCAACTCCACCGGAGCCGCGCCGCGATCCTGTCCCGCGCGACCCCGTCCCGCGCCGCGCGGGGGCACGGCGCGCGGACAGGGCTGGTCGGGCCGGGCCGCCGGGGTGGCAGCGGCCCGACCCGACCAGCGGGTGAGGTGCAGGCGCATGTACGGGTCAGCCGCCGGCGCCCGGCACGTTGCCCGGGTTCGGCAACTGGGTCGCCGGATCCGGCTGGGCGTTCATGAAGTCGAGAGCCAGGTTCGACGCCCAGGCGAGAACGGCGATCGCCACCAGCGCGAGGCCGACGATGATGACTGCGGTGGGCACCGGGCTGTCGCCGCGGTCCCGTTCCTCGGCGCTGCGGATTTCGCCGATCCGTTCGGCGATCACGACCTGCAGGTAGGTCAACAACTGCATGTCAGGCTGTCCTTTCAAGACCCTGGCGGGGTCCGCACGGTCAGATGCGGGCCAGGAAGGGGTAGAGGACGAATCCGATGAGGACGAAGACCAGAAAGGCACCCGGGATGTCGAGGCGGCCGGTGACCGCCTCGGCGCGGGCCAGGTTGTCGGTCCTGATCTGGTCGCGCAACGAGTCGGCGCGGCTGCGCAACGTCTCGTGCACCTGGGCACCTTCGGTGCCCGAGGACTGCATGATCGATCCGACGTCGCCGAGTTCCGGTACGCCGATCTGGTCGGACAGGTCCCGCAGTTCGTCCCAGGGTGAGTGCATCTGCAGCTGGGCCAGGCGCAACGCCTCCCGGATCCGATCGAAAACCCAGCCGTCACACACCTTGGCCGCCCGTTCCAGGGCCTGCACCGGCCCGTGCGCCGCCGCCATCTGCAACGCCACCAGGTCCAGATAGGTGCAGACCGCCCGGCTGAACTCGCGGCGGGCCTGACTGGCCTTGCTCAGCACATCCTGATGGGCGATCAGCGCCCCGCCGGCGGCCAACGCCAGCCCGACCAGCACCGGGAGCGCCAACGGCAGTTCGATCCCGACGGCGGCCAGCCCGATGGCCGCCACCGGCGGCGCGGCCAGCCCGATCAGCGCCGACAGCAGCAGCGACAGGGCGTACTGCTCGGGGGTCCGGCCGAGCAGCGCCAACTCCCTGTGCGGTGGCCGCAGCCACCGGGTCACACCGGTCAACCACTGCAGATCGCCACCGCCGGTGCCGACCGCGCTCGGTCGTTGCTTACCCTGGTGCAGCCGGCGCAGCGCCGGAGCGAGCGCCGGCGTCGCCGGGCTGGTCTCCCGGATCAGCAGGAACACCCCGAGCCCGACCAGCGCGCCACCGACCACCGCGATGGTCAACTGCCAGTTGAGGATCACGCGAGCACCTCCTCCGGATCCGGGGCGGCGAGGACCCGGGTCGGCCGGGGTGGGGTGCTCATCTGCCGCACCCAGGCGAGCAGCGCCACGAACAGGACACCCAGGGCGATCATCACTACCTGCCCGGTCGTCGTGCCGTACGGGGCCATGTAGTCGGGGTTGACCAGCCCGTACCCGAGGACCAGCAGGGTCATCACGGTCAGGAACCGGACCGCGAACCGGGGCTGGGTGCGTTTGGCCTCGATTTCCCGGCGGGTAGCGACTTCGGCGGCGGCCGCGTTCGCGATCGACCCGAGCACGTCACCGAGCCGCTCACCCCGGTCGGTGAGGTGCAGGATCAGCGCCGCCACCACCTGGTCACACACCGGGTCACCGATCTCGTCGGCGAACGCCAGTAACGCGGTCCGCCCCAACCAACCCGCCTGCAACCGGGCGGCGAGGTCGCGTACCTCCGGATTGATCTCAGCTGGCGCGGTCGCGACCGTCCCGACGATCGCCTGCTGCAGGCCCTGGCCGGTGCCGGAGACGTCCTTGAGCCGGCGGGTCCACTCGCCGACGGCCTCGATGCGGGCGATCGCCCGGCGCTCCGCCTTGCCGACGCTGAACAGCCACGGCGCGCCGGGCACCGCGACCGTGACCAGGATGCCGGCCACTGGCAGCCCGGTGATCAGGAACGCGAACCCGCCGGCCAGCGCGGCGGCGACGAGTAGTGCCTGATGCTGGCGTTGCTCGGTGCGGTTGGTGCCGGAGCCCTGCCAGAGCCGACGCAGCAGCCGGTTGGTGCGCGACGGGGGGCCCGGTGGTCTGCTGGTGCCGATCAACGCGACCACGGCGAGGACCAGGCCGCCGACGCAGGCCGCCCCGGCGATCACCGCGAGCACCTCGATGTTGGCGGGCAGGTTCATCGGTGCCCCCGCAGCACACTGTGCTTGGGCCGGCGCCAACCGCCGACCCCGGCCTCGATGTAACGGGTGAGCCCGCGGACGTCGTAGCCAATCCGCAGCAACTGCTCGCGGACGCGTTCGGGCAGGTGCCGGGGGATGGCCCGGCCGTCCGGCCCGGGGCCGAAGACTGTGGTGGTGGAGATCCGGCCGCCCTCGCCGACGCCGATCACTTCCTCGATGTGCGAGATGAAGCGGTGTTTACGCCCGCCGATGCCGGTCTCGTCGTCGACCGCGACGTACACGATCAGGTCGAGGGCGTTGCCGGCCATCCGCCGCGCCTGGTCGACGGTCATCTCCCGGCCGTGCGACAGCGCCAGCTCGACGATCCGTTCACCGACCCCGGACGGGGTACGGGCGTGGATCGTGCACATCGAGCCCCGGCTGGTGGTCATCGCCTGCAGCATCGGGACGATCTCCCGGGAGCGGACCTCGCCGACGATGATCCGCAGCACGCCCATCCGCAGCGAGACCGGGATCAGGTCGGCGATGCTGACTTCACCGGCCGGCCGGCCGTCGAAGCCGCGTTCGCCGTGGCCTTCGCGGGCCTCGAAGCTCATCACCGCCCGGTGCCGGTCGGTGCGCCGGGCCGGCAGCAGCTCGCGGCTCTCCTCCAGCAGCACGTACGGCTCGTCGGCGGGGATCTCGTTCATCAGTGCCCGGATGATGGTGGTCTTGCCGGCTCCGGCCAGCCCGGCGACCATGATGTTCAGCCCGGCGCGCATCGACGCCCGCAGGAAGTCGCGGATCAGTACGTCGATCATCTCGTCCAGGTCGGCCCGGCCGCCGGCCACGTCGTCGAGGCTGATGTCGAGGGTGTTGTGTTTGCGGATCACCGCGTACGGGCGGTGGCTGACCAGGTAGACGGCGGCGAGTCGGCTGCCGTCGGGCAGTTGCAGGTCGAGCGTCGGCTTCGAGGTGGACAGCGAGCGCTCGGTGGCACCGGCCCGCCGGGCGGCGGCCTGCAGGATCTCGACCAGCTCGTCGTCGCTGTCGGCGATCGGATCGTGCCAGTCGACCTGCCCGCTGCGCCGGGTGATCCGCACCTGGTCGCAGCCGAGGATGTGCACCTCTTCGATCGTGTCGTCGACCAGCAGGGTCTGCAGCCGGCCGAGCCCGACGAGTTCGGCGGTGACCTGGTCGAGCAGCATCCGCTCCTCGTGCGCGGTGAGCGGGGTCCCGGCCCGGCGGGCCTGGTCGGCGTACTCGGCGACGACCGCGATGGCGATCCGGGCCCGTTCGACGTCTTCCTCGTCGATGGTGAACTCGCGGCCGCGCTGCCAGCGGGTCAGCCGGGTGCTGAGCTCCCGGCGCAGTTCGCGGACCAGGGCGAAGTCGGTGCGGGGCCGGGGTGGCCCGCTGCCGATGGTCGCGGTGCCGCCGGTGGGCGGGCCGCTGTTGGCCGGGCCGCCGCCCGCTGCCGGGCGGTGGCCGTTGGTCGGGACCGCGGCGGGCAGGGTGGGTGGTGCCGCGCCGGGTTGCCGTGCCGGCCGGACGGCTCCGCCGGTACGCGGTGCCACCGGCCTGTCCAGCCGTGGCGGCACTGGAATGCCGGGCACCGGCGGCACAGTGGGCACCGGCGGTGTAATGGGCACCGCGCTCACCGGGGCGATCAGCGGCCAGTTGTGTCGTCCGGCGGGCAGCGCGTTGTCGTGCGGTGCGGTTTCGCCGGGGATGCCGTTGGGGCCCAGCGGCGGCGTGATCGAGGTGACCGCGTCCGGCCGACCATGCCAAGGCTGCGGTGGCTGACCGGGCGGTGGCTGACCGGGCTGCGGCTGAGCGGGCTGCTGCGGCTGGGCTGGTCGCCGCCGTTGGTCGTCGGCGGGATCGTCGCGGGGATCGTTCAGCACCGGTTCAAACCGCATTGGGCGCTCCTTCCAACGCGGGCCAGCGCAGCCGGGCCTGCCGTCGCTCGATCAACGACCGGACCGGGACCTCCAGCGCCCCGGCCGCCCGCAGCAGCGGCCGGTTGAGCTTGACGGTGCCGCCGTGGCTGAGCACCTCGGCGGTCCGCGGATCGGCCGGCAGCCGGGCGATCACCGGCAGTTGCAGCGCCCTGCTGATCTCGGCCCGACTGTGCCCGTCGCCGACCAGCAGCAACCGCAGCGACCCCGGGGGCACCCGGTGTTCGGCGAAGTCGCGCTCGATCGCGGTCACGGCGGCTCGGGCACTCGACAGGTCGGGCAGGTGGGCGGCCGCCACCACCAGGACGATCGTGGCGGCCCGCAGGATCGGCCAGGGCGGGCTCCCCACGTACAGGCGACCACAGTCGACGATCACGTCGTACGGTGGCCGGCCCCGCTCCAGGCTGGTGAAGAAGTCGGCGAAGCGCTGCCACAGCGGCAGTACGCTGCCGATCTGCGTCGGATCGACCACGCCGGGCAGCAGCAGCCGTTCCCGTCGGGGCGCGTCCAGATCGACCAACTGCGCCCAGAACGCCTCTTCCAGGTTGCCGTCGCGCAGCTCGCTGACCGCGAGCTCCCCGATTCCGCGCGGGCCGTCCAACGCGCCGCCCAGGTAGCCGGCCATCAGCGAACCGCCGGCCGGGTCGCACTCGGCGAGTACCACCCGGTGATGCCAGGACAGCGTGCAGGCCAGCGCGCTGGTGGTGACTCCGGGGGAGCCCTTTGCGGAGACGAGGGCGACGATGGCCATCGGGTCAGGCCGCCGAGGTCAGCACTACCGCGATCCGACTCTCCGCGGCGAGCACCACGACCGCCGGCACGTCCCGGGAGGCCAGCGCCAGGTAGACGATGACCCCGCTGCGCTCGTTGGGCGCGACGTCGATCACGGTCGACTCGAACCGGGTCACCGCGTCACCGTCGCCCCGGGCCGGGGTGCCGACCAGCAGCACCTTGTCGCCGGGATGCAGCTGCCGGGCCGGCACCTGGTCGGCCTGCAGCCCGAGGGCGATCTGCTGCTGGTCCGGCCCGATCATCGGCTCGTTGGTCAGCTGGGCCGGGGTGAGCAGGCTGCCCGGCACCAGGGCGACCGCCGCCCGCAGCCCGATCACCTGATCGAGCTGGCTGGCCGGCACCGGGGAGAGCGCCTGCCCACCGGCGACCTGCACGGTCATCAGGTCGTCGGCGGAGAGCACGGTGCCGACCGGCACGTCCCGGGCGATGGCCAGGTAGGAGCCGGTGGCCCGCACCGAGGTGACCGCGAACGCGGATCCGAGCCCGCCGAGGGCGATCAGCAGCACCGCCAGGCCGAGCAGCCCGGGACGCACCCGCCGCTGCCGGACGATCTTCGGCGGGCTGACCGGGGCGTCGACGCCACCAGGGTCGGTACGTGTGGTCGCCACGGTCATTCCCGTACCACCTGAAGCTCATCGATCTCGACGATCGCCGGATTGTCGCTGTTGGTCGTCGTCACGCTGTCGAAGATGTCCTGGAACTCCCCGTTGATGTACCAGGAAACATCCCATTGGACGCTGGCGACGACCTCGTAGCTGCCCGGCGCCGGGTAGCCCGGCTCGTAGCCGCAGTCGGGGTCCCACGGGTCGCGGCGGTCCGGGTCGTACGCAGTGAAGACGTCGTCGGGCGCGCAGGTGACCGTGTCACCGTTGCCCATCGTGATTTCGATCTCGGCGACTTCGGCCTCCACCAGCACGCTGACGTCGCGGTCGCGTTCGCGCCCTTCGAGCGGCCCCCAGACGGAGCGGTTGGGTTGTGACCAGATCCAGACCGGCAACCCGACCAGGCCGGCCTTGCCGGAGCCGGGCGCGGTGTGGATCACCGGAGGGTCGAACCGGATCTGGGCGTACGCGTATCGGCGCAGCTCGTCCGGGTCGGGTGGGGCTTCTTCGAAGCCGGGCGGCGGGTCGTCCCGCCAGACCGGCTCCGAAGAGGACTGACCGGCGATGCAACTGGTCCGGTACGCCGTCTGCCCCTCGTGGCCATCGCCCGGTGGCTGCGGCTCGAACGCCTGGTAGTAGCACCCGTCCTCGCGGTTGAACCAGCCGACGACACTGTCGTAGCAGGGCAGCTCGACGCCGTTGCGGTAGCAGGGGGCTGCGCTGCCGCCACCACCGTTGCCGGGTCCGGGGCCGCCACCGCCGGGGCCACCGGGATTGCCAGGATTGCCCGGCTCCTCGACCCAGCCGTCGCACACGGGTTGGGTGACCCCGCCGCAGCCGCCACCGCTCTGCGCGGCTGCCGGCCCGGCGGTGGCCAGGCTGACAGCGGTGAGCCCGGTGCTGGCCAGCAGGGCGACGACCGCCAGGCCGGCGAACCGCCGACGTCTCGGGGCATCGACCCTGGTCAGCATGGCTGGTCCCGGTGCGCGGAGCCGTTGCTGATCAACCAGCGACCGTCGTCGTACCGGGTCGCGGTGGCGGTGGCCAGGTAGCGGCCGACCTGCATGCCGGGGACGAGCTTGTCGGTGTCGTCGGCGTAGACCATCCGGTAATTCGTGGCGTCCAGGCAGTCCTGGATCACCACCGTCGCCGGAACCGAATCCAGATTGACCTCGGTCACCGTTGGTTCGGAGATTAGCGAGCCGGTACGCATGGCGCCGTGCTCCTTCGCTTCTCGAATGCCCAGCCGCACCTGTGTCAAGAGCGGATCACCCAGGTACTTCTTTAGATCGGGATGATTGTGGTCGGCTTCGTGCTCGGCTTCCTCGGCGGCGGCGAGGTAGCCGGTGTAGGCCGCGAGCGCCGCGGCGGCGGCGTCGGCGGCCGCGGGTTCGTCGGTTGCCGCCGGTGCCCGCAGCGGCGGCAGCGTGGCGGAGGACTCGGTGGCGCAGGCGCTGAGGACGGCTACCGCGAACAGTGTCGCGGCCAGCGTCCTCGCTGCCCAGCGTGGCTGCGTCGGCCCCACGGTCCGTCCTCCTCGGTGCCTGCCGGCCTGGCCATCATGGCGGAAGGCCACCGGCACTAATGCCAACATCGATGTGTCGGCGTGCTGCTGTACTGTCCGCTGGAATGACCCAGGGCTGCCTCCGGCTGGTCCGACTACGTGCCGACGATGCAATTCCGCCGGTCGGTCGGATGTTTCCCGGCGGTAGTGCATCGCTCAATGGGGGAGCATAGGCTGACGTTCGCGACAGCAACAGGGGCAATTCCGAGCAATACTCAGGGTCACGATCTTCAAGTCTGGTGGCAGCGGGAGGCGGTTCGATGCTCTTCCATTCCGGCCTTTTCCTCGGCAAGCACGAGGGGGCGGATGTCAAGGCCGCTGGACTGATCAAAAACGGGCAGCGACCCCAGCGAATTGCCGGCAACGATCGCATTCTGTCCCATTTGGAACCTGGCTGGTGGGCGGCGTCCTGCTGTCGCCGAGACGACGACCGTGGTGCCCGTGAGCCCGCCGGCAGGGCCGGGTCGACCGGTGATCAACCCAGCGTCAGCGATCATGAAACTACTTACGGTGACCTGGGTTGCCGGGGTGTCGGCCGGTGGTGCCGGTGACCGTGCGCAGCGAGCGTCCGGTTGGCAGCCGGGCGGATCTGCGTACCGCCGGGGGGTCGGGCCGTCGATGGGGTCGGCTGCTCGGCGTACTCGCGATCACGCCCGTGCTGCGCTGGGCCGTCGCCACCCACTCGGTCCCGCCCGGCGAACCGTGGCGCACCGCCTGCCCAGGGTGCCGCACGCCGATCGATGCGGCCGGACCACCACGCGCCTTGTCGCCGCTGGCCCGCTGCTCCGCCTGCGGTACGCGGATCGGTGCCCCGCCCTTCGCCGTCGAAGCGGTCGCGGTGCTGGCGCTGGTGACGACCCTGTCGGCCGGTCATCCCTGGCCGGTCACCGTCGCGTTGGTCTGGTGGACCGGCTGGATGATCCCGTTGGCCTTCGTCGACGTCGCCGTGCATCGACTACCGGACCGGCTGACCTACCCGGCCGCCGCCGGCAGCTGGGCGTTGCTCGGCCTCGCCGCCGGGGTCACCGGCGAGCCGGCTGCCTGGGTGCGGGCGATCGCCGCCGCCGGCGGTCTCGCGTTGCTGTTCGCGGCGACCACGCTGGTCTTCGGCACCCGAGGGTTCGGGCTGGGTGACGCGAAGCTGGCGTTGAGCATCGGCGCGGTCCTCGGCTGGTTCGGCTGGCCGGTCGTCCTGCTCGGCATGCTGGTCGCCTTCCTCGGCTCCGGCGTGACGGCGGTGCTGCTCCTCGCCGCCAGGCGGATCAGCTGGTCACAGCAGTTGCCGTTCGGTCCCTTCCTGGTGCTCGGAGCGGTCGTCGGTGTGTTGACAGCCGGCTGACGGGGCGAGCGGGTGCACCAGGCGCAGGAACTCCGGGCACTGCAGGAAATCCTCCGCCGCGCAGCCGAGCGCATGGTCGACGAGCTCCTTCGAGATGGCCAGCTGGTCGATCCGGGTGGCCAGCGCCGCCGACTGCCGGCGCAGCACCTCACGCCGGCCGGCGCCGTCGCCTGCGGTGAGCAGGTGGCGCAGCTCGTCCAGCGGGAAACCGGCCTGCCGGCCGTGCACGATGATCGCCACCCGGGTCCGGTGTTCGGCGGTGTACCGGCGGCGTCCGTTGACCCGCCGCGCCGGCTGCAGCAACCCCGCCGACTCCCAGTGCCGCAGCACGTGGGTGGCCAGCCCGAAGTGGCCGGCAAGCTCGCCGATGCTGAACTCGGCGGAGAGGTGAGTTGACTTCATGTTGACATTAACATGCAGAGTGGGAGCCATGGTCAAGCCGAACACCACGAACCCCTGGGACCGCCGCGCCGCCCGCTACGACACCATCGGGCTGCGCGCCGAACGACTGATCGTCGGAGACAGCCGTGCCTGGCTGTGTGAACAGGCCACCGGCCGCACCCTGGAAGTCGCCGCCGGCACCGGCCGCAACTTCTCGTTCTACCCGCCGGGGGTGACCCTCGTCGCCATCGACTCCAGCGCCGGCATGCTCGACGTCGCCCGCAACCGTGCCGCCACCCTGGGCCGGGACATCGAGATTCGCCAGGCCGACGCCACCACGTTGCCGTACGCCGACGCATCGTTCGACGCCGTCGTCTGCACCCTGGCGCTCTGCGCCGTGGCCGACCGGGAAGGCGCCCTCGCCGAGATGCACCGGGTGCTGCGACCCGGTGGCCGGCTGCTGCTGCTCGACCACTACGAACGCCGCTGGCGGCAGACCCGACCGGCCGATCTGGCGCTACGGCAGGGATTCGTCGCCGAGCGCCGGCGCCGGCTACGGCTCGGCCTGATCGAACGGCTGGCCGCCCGCCGTCCCTGACCGGACCAGGTGGCAAGCCGTCTGACCACTGGTGACCGCGGACCAGAATCCGGATCAGTCAACGACACCGGGCTCAGGTGAGCCGGACCGACAAACCCTTGCCGCCGAACTCCTGGCAGACGAAGGTCGGCTCGGCCGGCGTACTGGCCGCCTCGTCGTAGCGGTAGCCGATGTCGTCGAACCCGCACAGCACGTCGACCGGGTCCTCGACAGCGTCGGCGACCCGCCGGCGCACCAGCCAGCGGGCGAGCGCGCCGCGAGCGATCTTGGCGTGGACCACCACGAACTTCGGCCTGCCCGACGCGGGATCGACGGTCAGGAACCTGGGGGTGACCACCCGACCGGCGTCGACATGTGGCAGTACGGCCTTGCTGTACTCGTTCGCGGCGAGGTTGACGATCCGGCCGTCCGCGGGCAGCTGCGCGGCGATCGACCCTCCCCAGAACCGGTAGAGGCTGGCGTTCGGTGCGGTGGCCGGCAGCCGGTAGCCCATCTCCAGCCGGTACGGGCAGACACCGTCGAAGGGGCGCAGGATCCCGTACAGGCCGGAAAGGATTCGCAGGTGGTGGTCGGCGTGTGCCCGGTCCGCCGCGCTGAACGTGTCGACCTGCAGCCCGCTGTAGATGTCGCCGACGAACGCCGTCGCCGCCGGGCTCTGCCGCTGCGGCTCGGCACTCCACTCGGCGTACTGCTGCTTCGTCCGAGCCGCCAGCTCGGCCGAGACGGCCATCATCCGGCCGAGCTGAGCGTCCGACAGGGTCCGCAGGTACGTGATCAACTCGGTGGAGCGCTCCAGCAGAGCCGGCACCCCGAGTGTTCCGCGACCGAGCGCCTCCGGCGGTGGACGCATCGTCTTTGAACTGTGGATCAGGATGATCATCAAGCCGGCTTCAGGAGGCGCTGGAGAGGAGGTCGAACTCCTCGTCGGTCAGTTCGATGCCGGCCGCGCCCATGTTCTCCTCGAGGTGAGTGACCGGGGACGTGCCCGGAATCGGGACCATGACCGGTGAACGGCGTTTCATCGTCAAGGTCGTTTCCCTGCTTCATGATCAGGCCCGAGCCGCTGGACCGTCGGACACCGGGTCGCCTGCCCTGCTTGCCATCCAGCGCGCCCAAGACAGGGCTGAATTATCCCTGACCACGAGAACCGCTGCCGGACTGCCCCGCCTGCCACGACGCCGACTGCGTGACCGACGTCCGGTAGCGCGACCCGCCCCGCTCCCCCGGCCGCCATCCTGGACATTCCCATCGGGGCCGGGTCCGAGCGCGCGTTCCCCGGGCGCGTCGTCTCGTTCCTTGTCGAGGATGCCGGTATCCGGCAGTTCCTCGATGTCGGCACCGGCTTGCCTCGGCGGACAACACCCACGAGGTCGCTGACCACCTGCCGGACCAGCTGCCTTACGCTAGGAAACGAAAACCGTTATCATCGCCATGCCGGTTGTCGAGCGAGGAGACGTCGATGGCGCATGTGTTGCTGGTGGAGAGCTGGGTCGGCGCGATGGCCCGCCTGCTGCCCAGGGCGGTACTGGAGGCCGGGCACCGGTTCTCCTTCCTGACCCGGGACCTGCACCACTACCTGCGCGGCGCACCGGCCGGAGGTGCGCATCCGCTGCTCGGCGCCCACAACGTGCTGACCGCCGAGACCAACGACCTGCCCGGACTGTTGGAGCACGCGGAACAGCTGCACCGGGCGCTGCGCTTCGACGCCGTACTCACCTCCTGCGACTACTACCTCGACACCACCGCCCAGCTGGCCGCCCACCTGGGACTACCCGGCGCGGACCCGGCGGCGGTGCGCCGCGCGTACCGCAAGGACCTCGCCCGAGCGGCGATGGACGCCGCCGGCGTGCCGCAACCCCGGTACGCGCTCGCGCAGAGCTGGTCCGACGTCGCACGGACCGCTCGGGAGCTGGGCTTCCCGCTGGTGGTCAAACCGGTCGACCTCTGCGCCGGCATGTACGTGCGCGAAGTTGCCGACGAGGCCGGGCTGCGGGCGGCGTTCGACGCCCTCACCGGGTTCCCGGTCAACGCCCGACACCAGCCCCGGGTGCCGACTGTGCTGCTGGAAGAGCTGCTGTCCGGCCCGGAGGTGAGCGTGGAGACGGTCACCGTGGACGGGGACACGACGGTCGTCGGAGTGACCGACAAGAGCCTCGGCGGCGCCTCTGGGTTCGTCGAGACCGGACACATGTTCCCGGCGCTGCTCGACCCGGCGACCACCCGCAGGGCCGGTGAGGTGGCGGTGTCCGCGCTGGCGGCGGTCGGGCTGGACCGCGGCGTCGCCCACACCGAACTGCGGTTGACCCCGACCGGACCACGGGTGGTGGAGGTCAACCCCCGGCCGGCCGGCAACCAGATCACCGAGCTGGTGCGCCGGGTCACCGGCATCGACCTGCCCATGGTGTACGCACAACTGGCGCTCGGCGAGACCGCCGACCTCGCACCCGCCGACACCGGCGTACGCAGCGCGGCGATCGCGTTCGTGCTGCCGCCGCGCCCCGGTGCCATCGCCCGGATCGACGGAACCCGGGCCTGGCGGACAGACCCGCGGGTGGTCGACTGGTCGGTGAAACCCGCCGGCCACCGGGCCGGTGACAGCGGCAGCAACAACGACTACCTGGGCCACGTGATGGTGGTCGACACGGCCGGGGCCGGCGCGCGGACCGTCGCCGACGGCCTGGCCGCACAGGTACGCGTCGGCTACGTCGACGAGGACGGCAGCACCGACCGGGACCGGTCCGCCGCCGCGCCGGCCGGAGCGGCGGTATGACGGCGGCCACCGACAGCACCCCGGCGGCGTCCGAATCGCCGGCCCGGCCGGCGTACCGGTCCCTCGCCGCACTGATCGACGCGGTACGGGCCGGACGACACGGCGCGGATCCGGCTTGCCGGCAGGTCAGCGTGGGATTCGTGACCAGGCAGGGCGCGCGGCACGCAAGTCGGTTCCGCAGCTACCGCAACCAGGTACTGAGCTTGCGGGTCGACGCGGCGGTGGGCTCCTGCGCGGTCGAGCCCGGGGAGCTGCCCGACGAGGTCGTCTACGACTGCGTCGGCGCCTCGGTCGCCGATCTGCTCGCCCACCCGTTGCCGCCGGTACGGGTGGCCGCGCTGGACGCGTACCTGATGGCGCAGCGCCCGCACGCCGAGGCGGCCGACACGGTGGTCACCGTCCCCGCCGGCAGCTCGCTGGCCAAGTCGCAGGCCCGGGCCGCCGCCGTGGTCGACCTGCTGCCGGCTACCAGCGGCCCGGTCCTGGTCGTCGGGGTGGTGAACTCGCTGCTGGCCCGGCTCCGCGCCGCCGACCGACGGTACCTGCCGTGCGACCTGGCCGGCGGCCGCACCGAATGGGACGAGCCGTGTCTGCCCGACGCCGCGGCGCTGCTGGACCGCTGCGACGCGATCCTCGCCTCGGGGATGACGCTCGGCAACGGAACCTTCGAGCCGCTACTGGCCCACGCCGCCGCCGAGGGCAAGCCGTTCGTGGCGTTCGCGCAGACCGGTAGCGCGGTGCTGCCGTGGTTCCGCGGCGCCGGGCTGACGGCGGTGTCGGCCGAGCCGTACCCGTTCTTCTGGCTCGACGGCGGCCCCACCACCGTCTACCAGTACGGGGTGTCCGGGTGAGAGCACCGCAGCTGCTGAACCTGGTGGGGCACACCCCGCTGGTGTACGTCGACGCGCCGCTGCCGCACCCGCACGGCGGCTTCTGGGCGAAGGTCGAGTCCGCCGCGCCGGGCGGGATGAAGGCCCGCGCGGCGGTGGCGATGCTGGCCGGCGCGCGGCGACGCGGCGAGCTACGCGACGGCGCACCGGTGGTGGAGTCGACCAGCGGCACCCTCGGCATCGGACTGGTGTTCGCCGGTCAGGCCCTCGGCCACCCGGTGGTGCTGGTCGTCGACCGGGAGCTGGAGCCGTCGATGCGGGCGCTGCTGCGCGCGTACGGGGCACGGCTGGAGGTGGTCGACCGGCCCCACCCGACGGGTGGCTGGCAGCAGGCCCGCCGGGAGCGGCTGACGCAGGTGCTGGCGGCGCTGCCCGGCGCGTACTGGCCGGACCAGTACCACAACCCCGACAACGTCGCCGGGTATGCGGGCCTCGGCGACGAGATCGCCGCCCAGGTAGACGCGGTGGACGTGCTGGTGTGCAGCGTCGGCACCGGTGGGCACAGCGCCGGACTGGCCCGGACGCTGCGCCGGTACTGGCCGCAGCTGCGCCTGATCGGCGTGGACTCGATCGGTTCGACGATCTTCGGCCAGCCGGCCCGGCGGCGGGTGATGCGCGGGCTGGGTAGCAGCATCTATCCGAACAACGTGGACTATCCGGCGTTCGACGAGGTGCACTGGTTGGGGCCGGCGGAAGCGGTGGACACCTGCCGCCGGCTGGCCCGTACGGCGTTCGTCACCGGCGGGTGGTCCACCGGCGCGGTCGCCAGGGTGGCAGCCTGGGCGGCACGCACCCAGCCGGACACCCGGGTGCTGGCGGTCTTCCCCGACGGCCCGCACCGCTACCTCGACTCCATCTTCGACGACGGCTGGTGCGTCCGGCACGGGCTGCTCGGCCCCGCCCCTGGCCATCCGGTCGAGATACCGCACGCCGGTGCGGTGAAGGTCACCCGGTGGAGCCGCTGCCGGGTGGCCGACGACCCGCTGCGCCATGAGCGGGTGCCGGCATGAAACTGTCCTGGCACTCGTACCAGCTGGTGCTGCGCGAACCGCTGCGCATCTCCCGGTCGGTGATGGCACACCGCGAAGCGGTCCGGCTGACCGTCACCCACGATGGGCGCACCGGCCACGGCGAGGTCGTCACCAGCCGCTACTACGGACTCGACCGGGCCGCGATCGAACGGACCTGTGCCGGCTGGACCGGTCAGCTCGCCCGCTACCCGGATCCGACGGCCCTGCGCGACGAGCTGAGCCTGTTCGACGGACCGCCCGGAGTGCTCTCGGCGTTGGACACGGCCGTGCACGACCTGCTCGGCCAGGCCAGCGGGCTCCCGGTGCACCGAGAGCTGGGAGTGCCGGTGCCCACGCCGGTCGCCACGGCGTACACGATCGGTCTGGTGCCGGTCGCGGCCGCGGCGGCGGCCGCGCGGCGGCTGGTCGCCGCCGGGTTCGTGGTACTGAAGGTGAAGGCCGGCGACGACGCCGACGTGGCCCGGGTGGCGGCGGTACGCGCCGAGGCGCCGTCGGCCCGGCTGCTGCTCGACCCCAACGGCGGCTGGTCCGCCGAGCAGGCGGTACGGCTGCTCGACGGGCTCACCCCGTACCGGATCGACGCCGTCGAGCAGCCGATCCCGCCGGGACGGCCCGACTTGCTGGCTCGGGTGGCCGCCAGCACCGCGATCCCGGTCGTCGCCGACGAGGACGCCGAGTGCCTGGCCGACCTGGACCGACTCACCGGGACCGTCGCCGGGGTCAACGTCAAACTGGCCAAGTGCGGCGGAATCGCCGCCGCCACCCGGATCGCCGACGCCGCCCGGGAACGCGGCCTGGACATCATGCTCGGCTGCCTGGCCGCCAGCACGCTCGGCGTCGCACCGGCCGTGCACCTGGCCGGCCTCGCCCGCTGGGTCGACCTGGACGGACACCTGCTGATCGCCGACGACCCGTGGACCGGGATCGGCGGCCACGACGGCGTGCTGCGTCTGGCGGACACCCCCGGCCTCGGCGTGACGGAGGCGGCGCGGTGAGGGCGACCTGGACGACGCTGACCAGTTTCCCGCCGGCGATCCGGCTCCTGGTGGTCAATCAGCTCGGCGTCAACGTCGGCTTCTACATGCTGCTGCCCTACCTGGCCGGCTACCTGCGTGACGACATCGGCCTGTCGGCCACCCTGGTCGGCCTGGTCCTCGGCGTGCGCAACCTGAGCCAGCAAGGGTTGTTCCTGGTCGGTGGGTCGGCCGCCGACCGGCTCGGCGCCCGCGGCGTGATCATCGCCGGTTGCGGGCTGCGGGCGGTCGGCTTCGCGGTGTTCGCGGTCGGCGGGTCGCTGCCCGCGCTGCTGGCCGCCTCGGTGCTGACCGGGCTGGCCGGGGCGCTGTTCAACCCGGCGGTACGCGCCTACCTCGCCCAGGCCGCCCCCGAGCGCCGGGCCGAGGCGTTCGCCCTGTTCAACGTCTTCGCCAGTGCGGGTGCACTGCTCGGGCCGCTGCTCGGCAGCGCGCTGCTGCTGGTCGACTTCCGGGCCGCCGCGATCGGCGCGACGGTGGTGTTCGCCGGGCTGACCGTGGCGCAGCTGCGGGTCCTGCCGCCGCATCCGGTGACCCGCAGCGGGCAGAGCGTCGGCCGGGACTGGCGGGAGGCCCTGACCGACGGCCGGTTCCTGGCCTTCACGGTGGCGTTGAGCGCGCTGTTCGCCCTGCAGACCCAGCTCTACCTGGTGTTGCCGGTGCAGGCCGAGGCCGCCGCCGGCACTGCGCTGGCCGTGGCGGCACTCTTCGTCGTGTCCACAGTAGTCACACTCGTCTGGCAGGTGCGGTTGACCGGGTGGCTGCGCCAGCGGTGCAGCCGTGGGCTGTCCATCGCGGCCGGAATGGCGGTGGCCGGTCTCGGTTTCCTGCTTCCGCTGCTGCCGGTGACCGGCCCGCCCCCGGTACGGGCACTGCCGACGCTGGCCGCCGCGCTGGCGCTGGCGGTCGGGGTGATGATGGCGCAGCCGTTCATGCTGGAACTGGTGCCCGGCTTCGCCCGCGACGGGCTGACCGGCACCTACTTCGGGGTGTTCTACCTGGCCTCGGGGGTCGTAGCGGCGCTGGCCACCACCGCCGTCGGCCGGTTCATGCAGAACGGTGGCGAGCCGGACGGGGCAGCGCAGGGCGTACCCGCCGGAGCCTGGCTGCTCTGCGCCGGGCTGGGCCTGGCCTGCGGCGCCGCCGTCTGGGCGCTGCACCGCCGGGGCCTGCTCGCCCCCCGTACGGTGCCGGCCGCCGCCGGGAAGGCGGACCGGTGAGCGGGCCGGTGGTGACGCGGGAGGGCGGGCCGGTGGTGACCGGCGACAACCTGCTCACCGACAACCCGCAGCTGTACGAGGCCCAGTTTCCCGACCCGGAGCACCGGGCGGCGAGATTCGTGGCCGACCTGGTCGACCGGTTCGCGCCCGACCTGTCCGGCCGGCGGCTGCTCGACCTCGGCTGCGGCACCGGCCGCGACGCCGGATACCTCGCCGGCATCGGCTACGACGTCACCGGGTTGGACCTGTCCACCCGGATGCTGGCCTACGCCCGCCGCCACCACCAGCGGGTCCGGTTCGTCGAAGGTGACCTGCGCACGTTCGCGCTCGGCGACGGCTTCGACGTGATCACCTGCCTGGACAGTGCGTTGCTGTACTGCCACGACAACGCCGACCTGACCGCCGCCCTCGCCAACTGTCGGCGGCAGCTGGCCCCCGGTGGGCTGCTCGTCGCCGAGATGCGCAACGGTGCGTACTTCCTCGGCAACCCCGACCTGCTCGACGGGCCCACCATTCGGTCGGTGCACTGGCGTGGTGTCACCTACACTTCCCGTACCACACTGTGGATCGACGCGGCGGCGCAGCTGCTGCGCCGCCGTCGGGTATGGACCTGGCCGGATGCGGCGCAGGAGCTGGTGCAGACCTCCGCATGGCGGCTGCTCCTTCCGCAGGAGCTGCGCCACCTGCTGGACCACGCCGGGTTCGACGTCCTCGCCCTGTTCGACGCCCCCGGACCGCGTACCGAACCACCCTGGCATTCCGGCGCCGAGCTGGCGACCGGTCTACACGGCGACCGCCTGCACCTGGTCGCCCGCCGCCGCGACGACGCGGCCTGAAATCCCCTCTGGAAGGAAAAACCGACATGTCGACTGTTGCCCGACTACGCCGCCGGACACTGCTCGGCGGCGGTGCCGCCGTGACCGCCGCGCTCCTCGCCGGTTGCGGCGCCGACACCCCCGCTGGTTCCGACACCGCCGTCAGCGGCGGCACGCCGAGGCGGGGCGGCCGGCTGCGGGTCGCGTTCGCCGGTGGCGGTGCCACCGAAAGCCTCGACCCGCACCTGGCGAACCTGTTCAACGAGGCGTCCCGGGCCAAGGCGATCTTCGACAAGCTCGCCGACTACGGCCCGGACGTGTCGATCCAGCCCCGGCTCGCCCTGGGCTGGGAGCCCAACGCCGACCTCACCCGCTGGCGGGTGCCGCTGCGCGAGGCGACCTTCCACGACGGCCGGCCGGTACGGGCCGCCGACGTACTGGCCAGTTATGCCCGGATCACCGACCCGGACCGGGCCTTCCGCGCCAAGGCCAGCCTGTCCCTGATCGATCTGCGGGCGAGCCGGGCCGTCGACGACCGCACGGTCGAGTTCGCGCTGACCCGTCCGTTCGCCGAGTTCGGCAACGTGCTCGCCGCGTTCGGCGCGTACATCGTGCCCGAGGGCAGCGAATCGTTCGACCGGCCAATCGGCTCCGGACCGTTCACGTTCAGCAGCTTCACCCCCGGTACGTCGCTGCTGCTGGCCCGGTACCCGGACTACTGGGACGGCGCCGCGCACCTCGACGAGCTGGAGTACGTAATCGCCAACGAGGAGTCGGCGCGGGTCAACGCCCTGCTCGCCGGGCAGGTCGACTACGCCCACGACCTCAGCCCCACCACGGCCCGCAGCTACGCCGCCGACGACCGGATCGCCATCACCCGGATGGCCAACAGCGGCCTGCAGGGCTTCACCATGAAGCTGGACCGGCCCCCGTTCGACAACCGGGACCTGCGGGAGGCGATGTTCCTGCTCACCGACCGGCGGCAGCTGGTCGAGACGGTCCTGTCCGGATCCGGGCAGATCGGCAACGACCTGTTCGGCAAGGGCTACCAGTACTACGCCGACGACATCGCACAGCGCGAACCCGACCTCGACCGGGCCCGGGCGCTCATCGACCGGGCCGGTGCCCGCGGACTGCGGATCCCGCTGGACACCGCGCCGGTGGCCGCCGGGTTCGTCGAAGCGGCCAGTGTCTTCGCCGACCAGGCCCGCGCGGTCGGGCTGAACGTCGAACCGGTGCAACGCAACAAGGACACCTACTGGCGGGAGGTGCTCGACAACGGGGTGATGGCCTGCTTCCGCTCCGGCGCCATGCCGATCGAGACCCACATCTCGCAGCGGCTGCTGAGCACCTCCACGACGAACGCCACCAAGTGGACGCGGCCCGAGTTCGACGACCTCTACGCCACCGCGGTGTCCACCACCGACGACGCGGGCCGGCGGCAGGCGTACGGCGAAATGCAACGGATGCTGCACGCCGAGGGCGGGCTGCTGGTGTGGGGCTTCGCCGACTTCCTCGTCGCCACCGCGCCCCGGGTCGGCGGCGTGTCCGCCGAGGCACCCGCGAACACCATCGACTGGGCCCGCTTCGACAAGGTATGGCTGGCTTGAGTCTGACCCGCTACACCGTACGGCGGCTCCTGCTCGGCGTCGGGCAGGTCGCCGGCATCACCACCATCGTGTTCGTGCTCACCGAGGCGCTGCCCGGGGACGCGGCGGTGGTGATCGCCGGTGACCAGCCCGACCCGGAGCGGATCGCGCTGATCCGCGAACAGCTCGACCTCGACCAGCCGCCCTGGCACCGGTACGTCGACTGGCTCGCCGGGCTGCTGCACGGAGACCTCGGCGTCTCACTGATCTCCCAACGGCCGGTCCTGGACCTGATCGTCGGCAGCGCCGCCGCGACCGTGCTGCTGGCCGCCGCGACGCTGCTCGTCCTGGTCCCGCTCGCGATCGGCCTCGGCATGCTCGCCGCCCGACGCGAAGGCGGCCGGCTCGACCGCGCCATCAGCGCCGTCGCCGTCGGGCTCTACGCGGTACCGGAGTTCGCCCTGGCCATCCTGCTGGTTGCGGTCTTCGGCGTACAGCTGGGCTGGTTCCCGCCGACCGCCGTCGGCACCGGACCCAACCTGCTCGCCCAGCCGGCCGTGCTGGTCCTGCCGCTGCTGGTGCTGCTGGCCCGACCAATCTGCTCACTCAGCCGGCTCACCCGCGCCGGTATGGTCGACGCGCTGCGGTCCGAGTACGTCGCCCACGCCCGGCGCCTCGGCCTCGGTGCCCGTCGGCGGTGGCTGGCCCACGCACTGCCGACCGCCGCCGCGCCGGTCGTGCAGCAGCTCGCCCGTACCACCGACTGGCTGCTCGGCGGCGTCATCGTCGTCGAGGCGGTCTTCGTCATCCCCGGTCTGGGTACCGCCCTGGTCAACGCGGTCGCCGCCCGGGACGTGCCCACCGTCCAAGGGCTGTGCGTGATCGTGGCGGTCACCACCGTGGTCGTCAACCTGGCCGCCGACCTGGTCGCGTTCCGGCTCGCTCCGCGTACGGGCGGATCCCGGTGACCGGCCGGGCGCCGCGCCGGCTGGGCCGGTTCGGCCGCTTGCCGCGCCTGCTCACCGGGGTCGTCCTGCTCGCCGTACCACTGCTGCTCGCACTCGCCGGTCCGACCTTGGTCGACCTGGTCCTGGTCGGCGACGGCGCGGACCGGACCCGGCCGTTCGACCAGGCGGGGCTGCTCGGCACCGACTTCGTCGGCCGGGACGTCACCGGACAGATCCTGCTCGGCGGCCGGTCCGTCGTCGCGGTCGCCGCCGCCGCGACCGCCCTGGCCTACCTGGTCGGCGTACCCGTCGGTCTACTCGCCGCGCTCACCCGCCGCCGCTGGCTCGACGAGGTGCTGATGCGCCCGCTGGACCTGCTCCTGGCTGTCCCGTCGCTGCTGCTGCTCATCCTGCTCGCCGCCACCGCGCCCCGGGGGGCGGTGACGTTGGTGGTCATCGTCGCCGTCATCGCCCTGCCGGAGATCGCCCGGATCACCCGCGCCGCGGCCCTGCCGCTGGCCCACGGACCCGCGATGGAAGCGATGCGGCTCTACCGGGAGACGTGGTGGCGTCGGGCGATCGGGTACGTCGCCCGGGGCATCCGCCGGATTCTGCTCGCCGACGCCGGAATCCGGTTCATCGGCGCTGTCTACCTGGTCGCCACCGCCAGTTTCCTGGGCATCGGCGTCGCCCCGGACGCCGCCGACTGGGCCGTCATGGTCGACCGCAACCGCGCCGGGATCTTCCTGCAGCCATGGGCGGTCGTAGTGCCCGCCGTGCTGCTCGTCGCGCTCGCCGTCGGGGTCAACCTGGTCACCGATCAGCTGCTGGCCACCCGGCCGAAGGTCGCCCGGCCGAAGGTCGCGGAATGATCCGGGTCGACGGGCTGTGCGCCGACGCAGCTGGACACCGGTTGCTGCGTGACGTGTCGTTCACCGTGCCGGCCGGCGAGGTCCTCGCCGTCGTCGGTCCGTCCGGCAGCGGCAAGACCACGCTCGGGCGGGTGCTGCTCGGCGAAGCCGGACCCGGTGTTCGGCTCACCGGCGACATCGAGATCGACGGTCGCCCGGTCATCCCCGACACATCGCCGGCCGGCGGCACCGTCGGGTACATCCCGCAGCAGCCAGCAGCGGCGCTGACCCCGGTACGCCGGATCGGTTCGGTACTCCGCGAGATCGCCCGCCGGCACACCCCGACGCCGTCGCGCCGGGCGCGACGCGGGTCGGTCCGGCAAGCGGTCCGGGCAGTGCTGGCCCGCGTCGGCCTGCCGGACGACCGCGACCTGCTGCGGCGCTACCCGCACCAGCTCTCCGGCGGCCAGCAGCAGCGGCTGGTCATCGCGCACGTCCTGCTGGCTGGGGCCCGTGTCCTGGTCGCCGACGAACCCACCACCGGGCAGGACTGCCTCAGCCGCCGCGATGTCGCCGCCGAGATACGTGGTCTCGCCGGCTCCGGCGTCGCGATCGTCCTGCTCACCCACGACCTGCACCTGGTCCGGGCGGTCGCCGACGGCGTCCTCGTGCTCGACCGGGGCGCCGTCGTCGCCACCGGACCGACCGACACGGTCCTCGATCACACCGGCCTGGCCCGGCCGGGGCCGGCTCCGGCCGACTGGCCACAGCCGGCACTCGCCATCCGACCACGGTCTACGCCGGACGCCGACCCGGCGGGCGGCTCCGGCCAACTGCTGCGGGTCGCCGGGCTCACCGCGGCGCACCACGACCGTACCGTGCTGCACGGCATCGACGTGGTCATCGGCCCGGGTCAGCGTCTCGCCCTGGTCGGCCGCTCCGGCAGCGGAAAGACCACCGTCGCCCGGTGCCTGGCCGGACTGCACCCGCCGAGCGGCGGCAGTGTCGAGCTCGACGGCCGCCGGCTCGCCGACTCGATCGACCGCCGGGAGCGGGCCGACCTCGCCGTCGTGCAGTACGTCTTCCAAGATCCGCGGGCCAGTTTCCAGCCGTACGCAGCCCTGCTCGACCAAGTCGCCCGCCCCGCTGTGCGGCTGCACCGCCAACCGACCGCCGACGCGCTGCGGGCCGCCCGCGACCTGCTGGAGCAGGTCGGGATCGGTGCTGCTCTCGCCGCCCGCCGCCCCGACCAACTCTCCGGCGGTGAACTGCAACGCGCCGCTCTCGCCCGGGCGCTGGTGGCCCGACCCCGCCTGCTGGTCTGCGACGAGATCACGTCCGGTCTCGACCACGTCAACCAGAACCGGATTCTCGACCTGCTCGACGGCCTGTGCCGCGCCCACCGGCTCGCGCTGCTGGTCATCACGCACGACCCGGACGTCGTCGACCGGCTCGCCGACCACATCACCGTGCTCGACCAGGGACGCGTCGTCGAACACGGACCCGCCGCCACCCTGCTGACCGCCGGCCAGCAACCGCTGACCCGTGCGCTTCTCGACCCTGACCTGCCGCGAACCGCACCGTGACCCGCAACCACGTCCAGCACCGTGACCCGCAACCACGTCCAGCACCGCAGAGATGAGCACCACGTGAACGACCAGAACATCGGGCCGTACGACATCCGGACCGCCACGCCGCAGCACCTCGACGGCGCCCGCAGCGTCATGTTCGACACCTTTTACCAGGTGTTCGGCTACGGCTACCAGCCGCAGTGGCACGCCGACGTGATCGACCTCGCCGGCACCTACCTGCGGCCCGAGCGGCACGCGCTGTTCGTAGCGGTCAAGGGCGACGAGGTGGTCGCCACCACCGCCGTGCGCGCCGCCGCGCCGAACAGCCCGCCGCATCCCCGCTGGCTCGTCGATCGCTACCCGGCGGCGAGCACCGCCCAGCTGTTCCGGGTCTACGTACGGCCGGAACACCGCCGCAACGGGCTCGCCCGCGCTCTGGTCCGACGGGCCGTCGCATTCGCCGCCGATCAACCCGGCTACCGGGCGGTCTACCTGCACACCGACACCGGGGTCCCCGGCGCGGAGGCGTTCTGGCGGAACGTGGCCGAGGTGGTGCACGACCCCCGCGACGGCAGTCCGCACGGCTCCCGAGTGGTGCACTTCGAGATCCGGGTGCCCGCCACGACCGCCGCGTCCCGGTAGCAGGCGTTCGGTGGATCGGAGCCGTCGGTCGAGTCCCGGTGGATGGGAGCCGTCGGTCGAGCCGCTGTGACCGGAGAGGGCCCGGCTGTCGAGGTCACCGTGACCCGGGCTGCTGCGGCCCGGCCAGCCGGATCGCCTCGATCGAGCCGGCCAGCCGCAGCGGCCCGGCGGCGTACGGCACCAGCAAGGTGTCCCCACGGCGCAACAGCACGTCGTCGTGCTCACCGATGATCCGTCCCTGTCCCGCCATCCCGACCAGGACGCTGAACCCCTGTTCCAGTCGGTCGCCGTCGCGCAGTCGGCGGGCGGTGAAGAATTCGTCAGCGGCGTCGGGCAGCAGGTGTCGCCCGCCCCGCAGACGGTCGAGCTGCTGTGGCGTCCACTTGCTGCGGTCGACGCACCGCAGGGCCAGGTCGTAGCCGAGGCCCAGGTGTCCGTCGGCGACGCCGAAATCGGCGTACTCGAGTAGCACGGAGAAGTCGGTCGGCTCCTGGACCTCGACCAGCAGGATGCCGTCGCCGATGGCGTGTGGCAGGCCGGCGGGGCAGAGAATCCCGTCGCCGGCCGACACCGGGATCTTGTTGGTGGCGTCGAGCAGCTGCCCGGTCTGCTGGTTGGTCACCCAGCCGGCGAGTTCGTCGGCGGAGACGTCCCGGGCGAAACCGAGATGGACGTACGCGTCGGGTCGCGCGGAGACGATCACCCAGGCTTCGGTCTTGCCGTACGGCGACGCCAGGTGTGTCATGGCGAAGCGGCGGTCCGGGTGTACGTGCAGCGGCAGTCGTTGGCCTGCGTCGAGCAGCTTCACAAGCACGCCGGCGTCGGTGCGGAGCGGACCGAGCCACCAGCGTGGGTCCGCGGCGATCGCGTCGGCGAGCACGCGTCCGTCGGACAGGGTGGACAATCCGGCCGGGCCGAGGTCGAACCGGGTGGTCACCGAGCCGACCCAGTCCTCGGGGCGGTCGGGCAGTGCGGCACCGTTGCGGAACCCGGCTATCCGGCCGGCACCCCGGTAGAACGTCTCCGGCTGGTTGGCGGACAGTACCTCGACGGTCATCGATCATGGTCCGATCGCTGGTGCGGGGGCGGGCTGGTGGCCGCAGCGGTGCTCCGGCGGGCGAGCGCGGTGAGGAAGCCGCCGACGAACGTGTCACCCAGCCCGACCGTGGTGGGGTTCGTGACGTCGAGTGCGAACGCGGGTACGCAGTGCACCCGGTCGCCGAGCCGCGCCCGCAGCTCGGCGGCAAAGGCAACGGACCCGGGCCGTCGCGGATGCCGGCGCAGCCGCTCGATGTCGGAGTCGGTGAAGTCGTCGCCGTGGCGGTAGCGCAGGGCGGCCATGACGGTGCCGGTGTCGAGCGCCTCGGCGTAGCTGGCGGCCTGCGCGCCGAAGGCAGCGGCCCAGTACTTCGTGTGCAGGACCAGCATCGGTACGGGTACGAGCGCGTGCATGGCCGTCAGCGCGTCGGCGACCTCCCCAGCCGACAGCAGGTCGACCGGGTGCCCGAGATAGGACTGCATCTCGTCCTCGTTCAGGCCGTACACGTCGATCGCGTCGCGCAGCGCGGCCAGGACCCGGTGGTTGAGCGCGGGTTCGTGGTAGGCGGCGTCCTCGAAGTAGGTCACCGCCCCGGGTGGCAACCGCCGCATGTGTACGCGCAGTTCGGCCAGTCGGCGCTCGAGTTGCTCGGCGGAGCGCATGGCGTTGAATCCGGAGATCAGGAATACGTCCGCCCGGCTGAGCCGGTCGCCGAGCTCGTCGCTGAGCAGCATCGTGCCGTTGGCCGGATCGTTGACGTAGATCAGCCGGTTCGGGAACGGCGCGGTGATGTCGAGCTCACCGGCGCGGATCCGCAGACCCCGGTCGTACTGGACGATCAGGTGCGGGTGCAGGGTGTCCTCGATGCCGCTGGACAGGTACTCGCCGTCCGATGGCAGCAGCCGGCGTACGGTGTCGTCGACGCTGACCAGGTGCAGGGTCGACGGCACGCCCAGCCGACTCATCAGGATCCCGGCCCGCACCGACGTGCCGCCCAGCGCCACCCGGTGCGGGAACCTGCTGGCGAAGAGCTCCAGCGCCGGGGCGGAGGCGACGTAGTGTTCACCGCCGCCGCCCCGGGCGACGTACCCGAGGATCGACACCACGAGATCCCGTTCGCTGGCCACCGTGACCGGCGAGGTCAGCTCCGCGGCGGCGACGCGGTAGTCGGCGACTAGCTGTTCCAGGGCGTCGGCGGTGAGCTTCAGCTCGTAGTCGACGCAACCGCCGAGGCCGAGGACGACGCGGGACGGGTCCGCCATGTCAGTAGAGCGATGCCTTGCCGGCGGCACCGAACAGCTCGATCTTCTGGGCGGCTACCACCTTCATGGCCTCGATGCAGGCCGGCTGGATGGCGTTCGGCTCGCGTACCTTGCGGTCGCTGCCGAGGACCTCGCGCATCTTGTCATGATATGCGACCTTGATGTCGGTAGAGATGTTGATCTTGTTGATCCCGATCCGCGCCGCCTCGCGGATCTCGTCGTCCGGGTTGCCGGAGCCGCCGTGCAGCACCAGCGGGATCTGTACCTGGCTCTTGATCTCCTTGAGCAGGTCGAGCTTCAACTCCGGCTTCAGATGGGCCGGGTAGAGGCCGTGGAAGGTGCCGATCGCGATAGCGAGGCTGTCCACGCCGGTCTCTTCGATGAACGTGACGGCGTCGTCGGGGTCGGTGTAGATGATCTCGGCGGCACCAGCCTCGGCGTAGCTGTCGTTGCCGCCGATCGTGCCGAGTTCGCCCTCCACCGACACGCCGAGAACATGCGCCGAGTCGGTCACCTTCCTGGTGATCGCGATGTTTTCTTCGAACGGCTTCAGCGACCCGTCGATCATCACCGAGGTGAAGCCGAACTGGACCGCCTGCAGGATCTGCTCGTAGGTGGCGCCGTGATCCCAGTGGATCGCGATCGGGACGCTCGAGTTGTGCGAGCGTTCAGCGATGCCGCGAATCATCTCGCGCCCGATGTGCCGCATCTCGTCCGGGTGGATCCCGACGATCAGCGGTGCGTTCGTCTCCTCGCTGATCTCCACGATGCCCTTGAACATCGCCCAGTCGCTGATGTTGAAGGCGGGCACGGCGAAGCTGTGCGCATTGGCGACATCGAGGATCGCCTTGCCGGTCGTCAGCATTTCCGATTTTCTCCTTGATTGCTGGTTGACGTTCGGAGCTTTAAGGTCTGCACCGCAGGTCTCAGGTCTTCACCGCGCCGGCGGTCAGTCCGCCAACGAAGCGACGCTGGAAAAGAAGGAAGAGAACAAGTACCGGAATGGACCCGAGGATGCTCATCGCCATCATCTGGTTCCACTCGTACGAGTGCTGCCCCATGAGCAGCTGGATACCGATCGGCACGGTCCGCATGTCTTCGGTGCGGGTCAGCGTGAGGGCGAACAGGTACTCGTTCCACGAGATCATGAAGGTGTAGACACCGACCGCGACCAGGCCGGGCACCGAGACCGGCACCAGGATCCGCCACAGTGCGGTCCACCCGGTGCCACCGTCGACCTTGACGGACTCGTCCAGCTCCCGGGGTAGCGTGTTCAGGTACGCGGTGATCATGATGATCGCGTACGGGAGAGTGAACACCATGTGCGTCAGGATCAGGCCGGCGTAGGTGTCGTACAGGCCGAGCGCGACGATGAGCCCGAAGTACGGGATTACGAGCGTGATCGGCGGCACCGCCTGGACGCTGATGATCACCGTGTTGATGGTTTTCTGGAAGGGGAACCTGAACCGGCTGAATGCGTAGCCGGCCAGGACCGCCACCAGCAGCGTCAGGATGGTCACCGCGAATGCGACGATATAGCTGTTGAGGAAGAACCGCAGCTGGGTGCCGTTGCCCAGGATCTCCCGGTAGGCGTCGAACGAGAAGCCCTCGGTGATCAGCTGCGGCGGGCTCTGGAAGACCTCACCGTTGCGCTTCAACGAGGTGGAGAGCATCCACAGTACCGGCAGGCCGGCGAACAGTCCGCCGAGGACCAGCCCGGTGACGACGCCGGCCTTCGCGAGGGTACGCCGAGTCTTGACGGCGGTCATGTGCCTCACCGCTCCCTTTGCGAGCGTACGTAGAAGAAGGCCAACACCATCGTGAGCAGCAGGACGATCACGGCGGCAGCGGATGCCGTGGCGAACTCGTACTCGCTGAAGGCCAGCTTGTAGGTGAAGGTGCTGAGCATCTCGGTGGAGTTCAACGGTCCGCCACCGGTCGTCATCCAGATCAAGGCGAACTGGTGGGACGTCCAGATCAGGTCGAGCACCGCCATGCTGACGATCACCGGCCGCAGCTGGGGCAGTGTCACGTGACGGAACCGCTGCCACCAGTTGGTGCCGTCCACGGCGGCGGCCTCGTACAGGTCGGCGGGGATCCCCTGCAGTCCGGCCAGCAGGCTGATCATGAAGAACGGATAGCCGGACCAGATGTTGACGAACGTCACCGCCCAGAGCGCCGTGGTCGGGTCGCCGAGCCAGTTCACGCCCTGCTGGACCAGCCCCACCGTCTGCAGCACGTAGTTGACCACGCCGGACGGGTCGAACAGCAGTCGCCAGATGACCGCGATCACGGCGATCGTGAACAGCCAGGGCAGGATGTAGACGATTCGGAAGATGGCCTTCGTGACCCCGCTCAGCAGCTGGGTGTTGAGCATCATCGCGAAGGTGAGACCGAGGACCAGATGCGCCAGGGTGCTGACCGAGATGAAGACGGCGGTGTTGCGCAGCGCGGCCAGGAAGTCCGGGTCGGTAAGCACTTTGGTGTAGTTGGCGAACCCAGCGAAGACCGAATTCTGCTGGACGATCACGTTGTCCCGGAACGAGTAGCCGACCACCATGACGATGGGGACCACCATCAGGCCCACGATCAGCAGCACCGTTGGGGACAGATAGCCGTACGGGACCAGGCGCCGGGCTAGCGTGGATCGGGGCCGCCGAGAGGCGGCCGGTGCGGCGCGGGTCGAGGCCCGGGGTGCCGTCAGTGTCATGGCTTCTCCTTGGTCGGGTGCCGCGCTGTAGGACCCAGCGCGGCACCCGGGCCGGACTACTCGATGACCGAGGACCAGTTCTCCTGCGCTGCTCCGAGTGCGTCGTCAACGCTCGCCCCGCCGGTCAGTACCAGCTGAAGCTGCTCGGCGAAGCTACGCATCAAGTCCTCGGACTTGGGTAGGCCGACGAACTCGTTGGCCGGGTAGCCCTGTTGGTAGATCTCGAAGGCGGTCCGGAACAGCGGATCGCTACTGTCGAAGTCGGGCTCGGCGTTCTTGTTGCCGGGGAAGCCGTTCGCGATCGTGCTCAACTGCGCGTTTGTCTCCTGGCTCATCAGGTACGACACGAACTTGAACGCCTCGGCCTTGTGTTCGCTGGAGTCGGAGATGCCGATGCCCCACGACGCGTACGGGATGCCGCGCTCGCCGGTGTAGCTGTCCTCGGCCGGCAGGGCCGCCACCTCGAACTCCATGTCCGGCTGGTTCTCCCGGATCAGGTTGATGTGCGCGAGCGAGTCGATCATCATGCCGATCTGGCCGTTGCTGAACTTCTCGACCTTGTCCTGCTCCTTCATGGTGAGCGTGCCGGGGGCGATGACGTCGGCGTCGTTCAGGCTCTTCACGTACTCGACGGTGTTCTTGACCTCCGGGCTGGTCAGATTCGGTTTGCCATCGTCGGTGAGCATGCTGCCGCCGGAGGCCCAGAGCCAGGACATGACGTCGTTCTGGATGCCGTTGGGCACGGCGGTGTCGAGCGGGAGCGCCCAGCCCTTGACGTCGCCGCCACTCGAGCTGATCTTCGTGGCCGCGTCGAGGAACTCACCGCGGGTGGTGGGCACATCCGCGACGCCCGCCTCGGCGAGCAGTTCCTTGTTGACGAACAGCGGGTAGACGAAGTTGACCACCGGAATCATGTAGGTGCTGCCGTCGATCTGGATCTGGCTGGCCAGTTGGCTGTCGTCGTAGTCCGCGTCGGCCATCAGGCTGGACAGGTCGGTGATCGCGCCCTGCTTGGCGAAGTCGTTCACCCAGGCACCGTCGAGACCGACCACGTCGGGCAGGGTCTTCGAGGCGGCGCCGGTGAGTAGTTGCTGTTTGGTCGAGGCGTACGGTGCGCTCAGCAACTCGATCTCGATGTTCGGGTTCTGTGCCGTGAACTCGTCGATGATCCGGTCGAACTCCCCGGCCGGCAGTTCGGCACCCCACCACTGGGCGAACTCGAGCGTGACGGTGCCGTCCCCGTCCGAGCCGCCCTCGTCCGCACCACATGCCGCGACGAACGCGACTGTCGTCGCCGCAGTCACCGCCCCCACCAGTCTACTCAGCCGGCTGACACGAAACACCATGGCGGACCCCTTCTATATGGAGATCGTTCGCTTCTATGCGATGTTGGCGCCACGTTAGCAACGTGTTACGGGCAAGGACAAGAGTAGAACAGCAAAAAAACGCGGAGCACCGCAGACTCACGCGGCCGTACCGGGGTCGGCGCGCCTCGGGCGAAGGGCCTTGGGCGCTGTCTTCCCTGTTCCAGGGGTCGTAGTGACGACTCTCTGACCAGAGGTGCCCGCCTGCCGGTCGGTGCTGTTCCATGCAGCAGACTCGGCAGGAAGTGCAGGGTTGTGGCATACTCCCGCCTTGACAAGGGGGATGTATGAACGTCGACAAGGACGAGCGGCAGCGGAACCTGCCCGCCGGGCGCAAGGCCCAGCTGGCCGCGTACGTCGCCGATACCGGTCAGGTCACGGTGAACGAGCTGGCCGAACGCTTCGGCGTCTCGATCGACACCGTGCGGCGGGATCTCGACCAGCTCAGTGCCGACGGGGCGCTCGTACGCACCTACGGCGGAGCAGTCAGTCTGTCCACAGTCTCCCGTACCGACCGCGCTGTCGACCAGCGACTCAGTCTGCAGGAGCAGGAGAAGGAGAAGATCGCGACACTGGCTGCGGCGTTGGTCCAGGACAGCTCGACAATCATGATCAACGGTGGAACGACGACCCTTGCGGTCGCCCGCAACCTCGGTCAGCACCGCGATCTCACCGTCGCGACGAACAACCTGCTGGTGCCCGGAGCGCTGCCGCCCACGGCGGTCCGCGACATCTACGTCTTCGGCGGTGCGGTACGCACCCTGACTCTCGCCACCATCGGGCCGGTGCGGTTCCAGGCCACCAGCGGCGCCGAACTGGACATCAGCTGCGATCTGGCACTGATCGGTGTCGGCGCGGTCGACGCGGAGGCCGGTTACACGACGAGCAATCTCGCCGAGGCCGCGATGATGCAGGAGATGATCTCCCGCGCTGGTCGAGTGGCCATCCTCGCAGACTCCTTGAAGTTCGGCCGTCGGCTGTTCGCCCAGGTCTCCGAGCTGGGCAGCGCAGACTACCTGGTCACCGACACGCTGCCGCCCGCCGAGCTGCGGGACGCCCTCGCCGCGAACCAGGTAAAGGTCATCACCCCACCCGCCTCACCACGACAGCGAGGAGCCCGGAACACGGCTTGACGCCCCACTGGAGCCCCGCGCGGTACGTCGGGCCACCGCTCCACTTGCGTCGCCGACCCCTCGGCGCGGGACAATCCCTCCATGACCGAGGACTGCGAGCTACCTCCGGGCTCCAAGCTGGACACCGCTGCCCCGCACTCGGCCCGGATCTGGAACTACTGGCTCGGCGGCAAGGACAACTTCGCGGTCGACCGAGCCGTCGGTGATCAGGTGACCGCACACATCCCGGACATCCCCATTGGGGCCAGGTCCGAGCGCGCGTTCCTCAAGCGCGTCGTCTCGTTCCTCGTCGAGGATGCCGGTATCCGGCAGTTTCTCGACGTCGGCACCGGGCTTCCCTCGGCGGACAACACCCACGAGGTCGCACAGTCAATCGACCCGTGCTGCCGGGTGGTCTACATCGACAACGACCCGCTCGTCATGGCGCACGCGCGGGCACTGCTGACCAGCACCCCCGAAGGCAGTTGCGACTACGTCGAAGCCGATCTGCGGCAGCCGGACACGATCCTCGCGTCCGTGCGGCGGACGCTCGACTTCTCACAGCCGATCGGGCTCATGCTCCTCGGTGTCGTCAACCACATCCTGGACGACGATGTGGCGTACGGCTCGGTCGCGCAACTGGTGCGGGCGATGCCCGCCGGCAGCTACCTCGTGCTCACCCACTCCACCGCGGAGATCCACGGCGAGCCGATGCTACGCGTGATGCGGGAAACCACCGAGCGCGGCGGCACGCCGATCCGCGCCAGGACCAAAATGGAGCTCGAACGCTTCTTCGGTGGAATGGATCTGCTGGAGCCCGGCGTCGTCACGTGCTCGCGCTGGCGTCCGGACCCGGAGTCCGATGAGCCGGAGGTCTACCTGTTCGGCGGCGTCGGCCGTATCGGCTGAACTGAGCCCTGAAGGCCGTTCACAACTCGGTGCGGTGGTGCTGGAGCTCCCCAGGGCGGTGATGGTGCGTAGCGTGTCGGGGAAGTCAGTCATGATCCGGTGGTAGCTGGTCTTGAGGATCTTCCAGGTCAGGTGCGGGGCCGCTGCCGCCGATCGTCCCGGATCCAACCGGGACACTTTCTGACATTCTCACGAGCCCCCGTCGAGGACCGCCAGAGGGTAGCCTGTGACGACCGGGGTCCGCCCGGCCAAACCGCCATGCCCTAAACCTGTGAGCCCATGAAGTCTGCGCAGACTAGCGGTGACCAGATGCGGCACCGGATTCAGACGGTGCTCGTCGGTGTGCTCGAACGCACCCGGCTCATGCGAGGGCAGAGCAGCCGCCAACTCCTCATCGAACAGCTCCAGGATCGTCTCGGCCTCTTCCCGCTCCGTGAACACCCCGAGTTGCGGCTACAGATGGCTGAACTGGTGCGTGTATGCAGCCGGCTCCCCGACGGGCTGCAGATCCTGGTGGAGACGGTCGAGCACCTGGAACCGGGCACGGAGGAGGTTGTTTGGCTGCTGCGTCTCCGGGACGAGTGGGATGCGGTCGAGGTCCTGACCGAAGACGACTGGACCCGGCTGCGTCCTCTCCTGGGGAATTTCGTGCCCACCAACATGACGGTTCTGTACCAGCGCGCCACCGAGCACCGGTCGCCCGGGCCGCCATCGTGGTGCGCCGACGCCTGGCAGGCGTTTGTTCACCTTGCCGGGCAGAATGCCGGTCCCGACGGCCTGCCGCCCAGCGTCGCCTTCCTGGTGCTACTCGAGGACCAGCTCGACGCACAAGACGCCCGGTGGATCCGGCTACGCAACAGCCGGCTGGCCACCGGACAGGGTCTGACGTCACAGCTGGAGGATCGGCGGGCATACCTGCGCAGCGGTGGTGAACAGCCGACGAAGACCACGGCCTACCTGGTCGTCCAGGTGGAGCCCCACCTGGATCCCGGCGGTAGCGACGACACTTACGCGGTGTCGCACTTCCGCCAGTGGTACGGCGCCGACGCCTGGCATTCCCGGCGGGGTGAACCGCGCCTGGTCCGTCTCCATGACCTGGAACGGGAAGTGGAGCGGGTGATCGAGCAGATGGAAATCGATTGGTCGGACCGAACCGGTACCGTCGTGGTCGAGTTCGTCCTGCCCTGGGAACTGCTCAACGTCGGGGTGGACCGCTGGCGCAAGGAGATCGACAGCTCGCGGCCGATCGCGCTAGCCATGGACTATCCGGTGGTGGTCCGCATTTTGGAACGGCTGCGGACCCGGCGCTGGCACCGCGCCTGGCACGAGCGCTGGCGGCAACTGCTCGCGGCTCCTGCCCACAGCGCCGTTTTCTGGAGCCACCCCAGCGGCAAGGACTACTTCACCCGACTCGAGTCCGAGCTGAAAGCCGACGACCGTGTGGTCTCACTGGTTCTCAGCGAGCCACCGACGCAGCGCGGCGAAACCGGTCAGCAGGAAATGGAGGCGGCCCTCCGGGCCGGACTGCCGGTGATCATCTGGCATCGGGGTGACTGTACCAGCGCCGAGTTCCGGGAAGCGGTCACCGGTCTGGTAGGCGACGGAGGTCTGGGACAACTGCCGACCCGTGCCAAAGAACTGCGGCATCAGGCGCTACGGCTCGAGCCCGCTCTGCGGGACGGCCACATCGGCCACCATCTGACGATCCTCTGGGACGATCCGGAGCGCAGGCCCGACGCGCTGGGCGCTCCCGCTGATCGAGGAACACGGGAGAGTTCGTGACCGGGGTCGACGCGCAGGACGACTGGGAGGCGATCTCCCAGGCGCTGCGGCCACCCTCCGGATCTTCGCCCGCCCCGGCGACCAGGTGGGGGGTGACGGTGCTGGTCGACGACGCCCCCTCGATGGCGGTGTGGCGAGACACTGTCGAACGTGTGGTGGCCGTTTTCCGGGATCATGAAGATTTCGGCAACGTCGAGGTGGTCATGTTCGACACCTCCGAAATGGACCGAGCAAGCCAGGTCGGGCACGTTGCGACCGACGGTCGGATAGTTCTGGTGCTGTCCGATGGCGCGGGTCGGGCCTGGCTCGCCGGAACGATGCCGGCGCTGCTTCGAGCCTGGGGCCGCCGCGCACCGGTCGCCATCGTGCACCTGCTGCCTCAAACACAGTGGCACCGGACCGGAATCCGACCCCGGCGGTTGCGGATGTGGCAAGCCGCGTCCGGCAGTGCCGCCAACGCCGACCTAGCGTGGGAGGTGCAGAACCCGGTTCCGCACTTCTTTGACGATTGCGAGCCCGCAGGCGGCGACCCAGTCCCGGTGCCTGTGCTCGAACTCGATCCACACTGGCTCGCTGCCTGGGTCCGGCTGTTCAACGGCGGCGAGTCCCAACTACCCGCGGTGCTGGCCGCCACACGGGTCACGGACACCGTCGCGCCGCCCGCGACGGAAGTAGCCCATTCCGCGCGAACGCGCGTGCGCGAGTTCACCGCGTGGGCCACGCCGACCGCAGTCACGCTCGCCACGCAGCTCGCCGCTGCCCCGCTCAACCTGGCCGTGATGCGACGGGTGCAGCGAGCCCTGATCCCGGACTCACAGACATCACACCTGTCCGAAATTCTCAACAGCGAACTGCTGCACCCAGTCGCCACTGCGGTCGATGCGGCCGACAGCGCAGAGGTGACCTACGAGTTCCACCGGGGAGTCCGCGAGGAACTACTCGCAGCCGGGCGCCGGGCGGACGCGGTACGGGTGCTGCGGGTGGTCGACGAGCAGCTGGGGCCGAGGGTTCCGGCGGTCCGCGGACTTAGCCGGATGCTCGACGACCCCGACGCCACGCCGGTGCCATCGGTGACCTCGGAGACTGCCCCCTTCCTGCGGGTCGAGCAGGCGGTGCTCCACGCGCTGTCCGGTCGCTATCTCGCCCGCGCGCGCTATCTACACGAGGCGCTCGGTATCGATGCGGACACGCCATCGGCCACTACTACACCGGGCACGCCTCCTGTGACAATGGAGACGACATCGGGTGCCGATGAGCGAACGACAGAAGGAGCGCCAACCATGTCGAGCGGGGTTGCGGATGTGGCTGAACCACAGAGAGCACCGGCCGGCGCGCCTGTCGTTTGGGGCAGCGTCCCGCCTCGCAACCCCAACTTCACCGGCCGCGAGTCGCTGCTAGAGCACCTACACCAGCGCATGCGGGAGGGCACGACGGCCGTGCTGCCGCACGCGCTGCACGGCATGGGCGGCGTCGGCAAGTCGCAGTTGGCGGTCGAGTACGTCTACAGCCACCAGGGCGAATACGACGTGATCTGGTGGATTCCGTCGGAGCGTTCAGCCCAGATCAGCAACGCGCTGGCCGAGCTCGCACAGCGCCTGCAACTGCCGGTGGGCCCGGAGGCCAACGCCGCTGTCCCAGCTGTGCGGGAGGCGCTGCGACTCGGGCAGCCGTACGCGAACTGGCTTTTGATCTTCGATAACGCGGAAAGCCCAGCAGCGGTACGGCGCTACTTTCCCAGCGGCGGGCCCGGCCGCATCATGGTCACCTCCCGCAACCCACAGTGGTCGAACATAGCCCACCAAGTTGAAGTCGACGTATTCGCCCGGCAGGAGAGCATCGAACTGCTCCGCCGCCGCAGCCCGGAACTCAGCGACGAGGACGCCAACCGGTTGGCCGAGGCCATGGGCGACCTTCCGCTGGCCTTGGACCAGGCTGCGACCTGGCGCGCCGAGACCGGCATGCCCGCCGACGAGTACCTACGGTTGTACGAGGAGAAGCGCACCGAGCTACTCGAGGTCTCGGTGCCTCTGGACTATCAGCTGCCGGTCGCCGCCGCCTGGAACGTGTCCCTTGACCGGCTGGCCGACTTCAGCCCCGGAGCGCTGCGGCTCCTGCAGGTGTGCTCGTACTTCGCCCCCGAGCCCATCCCCCGGGCCCTGTTCAGCCGTGGCCGGGCCAGCAACGTTCACCCGGAACTCGACGAGGTGCGGCGCGACCCGATGCGGCTGAACATGGCCATCCGCGAGATCAACCGCTATGCCCTGGCCAAGATCGACTATCGAACAAACTCAGTCCAGATGCACCGGCTAGTCCAGGCGGTACTGTTGGACCGGCTCAACGACGCCGAGCAGACGACGATGCTGCACAGCGCCCACCTCATGCTCGCCGACGGCGACCCGAACGACCCGAGCTCACCGGACAACTGGCGCACCTACGCTGACCTGTACCCGCACGCAATGGCGGCCCAGGCATTCCGGTCAACCGATCCGTGGGTGCAGCAGCTTGTCGACAATCTTTCCCGCTATCTCTATTGGTGGGGAGACCACCAGGCCGCATTCGACCTGGCCGAGCGATCCTACGAAGTCCGGCGCGACCAGTTCGGTGCCGACAATCCGTTCACGCTACGGATGGGCCACTGGGTGGGCTGGCTGCTGTTCGTCCTCGGCCGGTTCGAGGAGGCAGCCCGTCACAACCAGGAGGTGCTCAACGCCTACCAGGAGATAGCGCAGGAGGACAATGAGGACCTGCTGCGCGCGCTCGGCGCCGTTGCCGCCGACCGTCGGGTGGCTGGCGACTTCAAGGGCGCCCTGGAACTCGCCGAGGAGATCTATCAACGGCACGTGCGGGCCCTAGGACCGGAAGACCCGGAGACCATCACAGCGAGCCACAACCTCGCCGTGAGCCTACGGCTTTCCGGCGACCTGAAACGGGCCTACGAGCTCGACCAGCAGAACCAGCGACTGCAAATCCAGCTCTACGGTACAGATCATCCGATGACCCTAGAGAGCGTCCGCAACCTTATCACCAGCCGGCGTGAGCTCGGCGATTACGTGGGCGCCCGCGCGGAGGCGGAGGCGGTCGCCGACCGGCTGCGTCACCAACTCAGCCCCGGCCATCCACAGACCCTGCGCACATTACGGACCCTGGCCGTCACGTTACGCAAAGCCGGCGACCACCAGGCAGCCCGCCGAATCTCCGAAGAAGTCCGCGACGGCTTCCTCACCCGCTACGGTCAGGACAATCCGAATACCATCGCCGCGTCCCTGAACCTGTCCAGCGACCTCCGGGAGACCGGCGATCTCGACGGCGCTGCCCAGCTAGGCGAGCAGGTGTACAAGAGCTACCGCCGGCTGCTGCAGAATGACCAACACCCGCACACTATCGCCGCCCGGCTCAACTGGGCCGTCACCGAGCGGATGCGCGGCCATTTCGCGCAGGCACGGCAGATGGACGAGAAGGGATTCGCCCAACTGCGGGAGCAACTCGGCGACGACCATCCGCTCACCCTGGCCGCGGCGCTCAACCTCGCAAGCGACCACTACGCCGAGGGCGACTACGAGCAGGCGCACGAGCGGGACGTGGACGCAACCGAACGACTACGGCGTGTTCTGGGTGCGGAGCATCCGACCACTCTGGCCGGCTACGGCAATCTAGCGATGGACCTGCTCAAAATAGGCCGCGAGCAGGAGTCCGCAGAGCTGCATACGGCGACGGTGGCACTGTTCCGGCAACTCCTCGGCGACGATCATCCGGCCACAGCAGCCGCAGTAGACCTGAACCGGCGGGCCAACTGCGACATGGACCCACTGCCGCTGTAGGCGATGCCGGTCAGCCCGGCCCGATCCATGCTGCAAGCTCGACAGGGTCAGCGGCACCGCCGCAACGGCGCACAGCCCGGTGCACGGCCCGAACCAACTCAGGACGTTCCCGCAGCGCGTCCGCGGCTGGGCCTGGCCGCGTATTCGCCAAGACCAGCCCGAGTCCGGCCCAGGCGCTCGGCAGGTCGTGATCTGCCGACAACTCGTGCAGATACCCGCGCCGGGCGGTCTCCCGATCACCGGCCACGTAGGCCAAGTCTGCGGGGCTCGCACCCGTCACCTGGTCGCCGATCGTCGCTGGGCCCTCTCGAAGCCGCTCGAACCCGGCGGCGTCGGTCAGGCGCCAGAGCTCCAGGACCGCTCGCGCGTCGAGTCCGCGGGCGCTGGGGTCGGCTTCCAGAGCCGGCGCGACGGCGGGTAGGTCGGGTCGGTCAGCGCCGACCGTCCAGGCCTCCGTAAACGCAGTGACCACCTCGACGGGCGGTCGCAGATGATGCAGCCGCCAACGGGCCCGATGGTCTGCGGCAGCATCGCCGGCGGCGGCGAGTGGTTGATCGGGGACGTTGTCGGTCTGCCATCGGTCCGCAGTCGCTGTGAGGCCTGCCACGAGTCGGCGGCCGACCTCAGTGAGCTGCGGCAACTCTGCCATCAGGGCCAGTACGGTGCGTACCTGACGGTGCCACCGGGCGAACTCGAAGTGCGCCAGCGTGCCGGCGCTGCCCGTGGCCCGATAGCGCACCGCCCGCCAGAACTCGGCTATGCCTGCGAACGCGTACACCCCCTGCAGCAGACCACCCAACGGCCGGGGATCGTCTCGCCACGGCGCGTACAGACGCTCGGCGGGCTCGGCGGTGTGCAACGGAGCCAGGTGCAGAAGGGCGCCGAGCTTGATGTGCTGGAACTCGTGCACCAGCGTCACCGCGAGCTCCAGGGCGTCACGCGGCTCCGACATGATCATGCTGCCGAAAGCATCACCGGCCGAGGCACTCATCGTTCGGAACCGCTCCGCCTGCGGCTGCGGCACCACCGAGAAAAGGCCCAGTGTCATCGGCAATGCCAGCGCCGGGCTGGTCTCGACGAGCAACTGCCACGCATGCGTGAGCAGACCACGCCAACGATCGAGTTCCGGTTCGCTCAGCGCCCGGGGCGGCGTCGGAGCCCGCAGATTCCGGTACGGGTCGAGGCAATCCAGCCGCACCGCAAGGGTGTGTCCGTCGGCCTGGACATGCACACTGGGCATGGCATTCCAGCCGTCGCCACCCACTCCAACCTCGCCCGCCAGCGTGCCGACGACACCGTGGCCGGCAGACCCGCGCACCTCGGTGACATCCCACTGCGCGGCACCCGGTATGGCGACGGCGCCGAGGGTCGGCAGCACCGTGAAACCGTCCCGCACCGGCACGGCGATGCTGAAGCCGATACCGGCACGTAGGGCTGCTGCTGCGGCGAGAGTGTGCAAATAGCCGAGGTCGACCCATAGCGGTGCCGCGGAGCGGGCGCTGCCACGCAGACGCCGCAACGTGTAACCCGCCCAGACACCCGCTTGGGGGTGCAGCAGTAGGGCGTCGACCACAGCAGGATCATGTTGCTCCACCTCGGAGAGCAGTTCCCAGGCGGTCCAGACGGACGGAAGCGGGCTCACGTCGAAGTGGGGGCCGACGATGTCGAGCAGGGCGCGCAACTGCAGGAGGCGCCAGCTCCGCTCGACGGCGAGGAGCTCAGCGACGGTGCGCGCGTCACCGCCGCCGGCAAAAAGCACGCTGACGTGCTGCTCGTCGAGTCGATGTTGGCGGGGCGGCCTGTGCACAGCACCGTCATTGCCCATCCGGAATTTCCAAGCCAATCGTTCAGTCGATGCGCTGAGGATTGTATCCACTGGTGATGCTTTCGGGATCATCGATCCGCTGCAGCAGCCGTCGCATGGTCGCGGCGAGGATCTGCTCGTCATACCTCGGAAGATCGGAAAGTGTCACCTCCGTGAGGTCCACCAGGTCCGACTCAATGTCGTCGATCGATTGGCTCACGACCGGCGTCTCCTCACGTCGCCACGGATCCTTCGCTCATCATGTCGTACCAGGTGACGATTCCGGAAGCGGTAGGTGGCGTCCGGAGTCCACTTCGGGAACCCGCCAAGTTGCCCTCCTGCGGTAGGTTGTCACCATGTCAGGGCGCCTCGGAGTCGTGCTCGTACACGGGTTTCTGTCGTCGGCCGACACATGGTCGCCACTTCTGCGGATCATCGAGACCGACGCCGACCTCGTGGCCCTCGACCCCTACACCTTCGAGTACCCGAGCCCGCCCGTCTCACTGAGCCCGCTGCGACGGATTCCGAACATCAATGACATCGCCGACAGTCTTCGCACCTACCTGACGAACGACTGCAGTGACCACTCTGGACTCATACTGGTCACGCATAGCCAAGGGGGTCTCGTGGTGCAGCGGATGCTTGCCCGTACCCTCGCCGACGGAGGAGGCCCGGAGCTGGCCCGTATCCGCCGGATCGTCCTGTTCGCCTGTCCCAACTCCGGCTCCGAACTGGCCCTGTTGCTGCGCCGAGGCGGCCTGTGGCGGCATCCCCAGGAGCGTGAACTGCGGCCGCTGAACCAGGCTATCTCCGACGCGCACCGGCTCGTCGTCAACCAAATCATCCACGCCACCGCCGTCACAGCCGCCACCTGCCCGATCCCAATTGTCGCCTACGCCGGTGAAAGCGACGGAGTCGTGACACCCGTCTCGGCGAGGAGTGTCTTCCCCGAGGTAGGGGTGCTACCCGGTGACCACTTCTCGATCATCAAGCCGGATTCACAGCGGCACCGTTCCTACGTGGCCCTGAAACGCCACCTGAGGGAGGCCCTGTCGATGACCGATGCTCCGGCACCCCGACCGTCCGGCGATCGGCTCCCCCTGACGACGCCGTCGGCCCGCGCTACGGCCGACCTGTACCGCGCTCTGGTGGATCGGTTGCTCGCTATCCCACGGATGACCGAGCCGGCCTTCCGTGAACAGGTCTACGAACTGCTGCCCCCGGTGATTGTGCACCAGCTACGGCGTGACACCGCCGCCCGGGTGGAGCTGTTCTCTCTGGTGCGGAGTTTCGCGTCATACCGGCACCTGGCACCGGGGAATTCCCTCGCCGCCGCCCTAGAGACGCTCGTCCCCGACCATCCGGCCGTCGCCGACGTGCTCGACGTTCTGAAGAGTGCGGGTCTGGCCGACCCGTCGTAGCCCGTTGGGCAGGACCGGCTGACGGTCGCGCCGCCGGACAGGCGGCCGCCCGCACCGTCGCCGACGGGATACGCCAGTTCGTCGACCTCGGCGCCGGCCTACCCGACCCGGACCGTACCGACCCCCACACCATCGCCCAACAGGCCGCCCCGACCAGCACGATCGTGTACGTCGACCACGACCCGCTCGTCCTAACTCACTGCCGCGCCCTGCACATCAGCGACCCGGCCGGATCCGTGGTTGTGGTCGACGCCGACCTCACCGATCCCGCGCACATCACCGCGGCGGTCGCCATCCGCGTCGACCTCTCAGTGCCGGTCGCCGTCCTGGCCACCAGCGTTGCCCACCACCTCGACGACCAACACCTCCACAACCTGACAACCCAGCTCGCACAGCGGCTACCGGCCGGCAGCCGGATGGTGATCACCACCCACACCACCCGCCTGGGCGTCGACATGCATCGATCAGCCAGACTCGGACGGAACCATCCCGGCGCCGACCGGCGTCAGGTAACCACCGCTCCACGAAAGCGGGGGACCTCAGCCCAGGGCACCCCCATCCCCTGGAGCAGGCCACGGCCACACCTCACCCCGATAAGCTGCCCACCGGCGCGGCTCCATCTCCACGTCGATCTCCCGCAAGAGTCGACCGCGTTGCCCCACCAACAGCAGACCTGACACACCGACAACACCGCGGCGGTCCCGAACCCGCAGGTCAGAGGGCATCAGACTCGGACTCGACGTTGCGGTAGTCTTGAACCTTGCGGGCTGTTAGCTCAATCGGCAGAGCAGCGGACTATTAATACCCGGTATGCGCCTTTGCGCCCGGAGGGCCATTCAAAACCTGATCGACACCCGTAGAGGTGACGGTGGGTGATGTTCGTGGGTGGCCGGCACCG